>CAMQSH010000098.1 GCA_947036575.1 uncultured Brevinema sp.
TGCTACTATATTAGAATTTCTGACAGAAGGAACAACTTTTGTTAAAATTACTATTATCGAATTGGGTACATCTCTCCCATCCCCTATAGGTTTGCCAAAACCTCCTATAGGAGAAGATATTCCTCAGAACTTTACGAATACAGTTGATGAGACTGTTACACCTAATGAAATTACTCTTCCTATAGAAGAGATTGATAATCAGGAATATGCTGATGATACTTATGAAGTAGGTACAGAAGAAGGAAATGATCAAGAAATTGGGGTTGACTTAGCAGAAGAAGAGTCTGAAATGGTTGGTAATAATATTTTTGCTAATGAAAATCAAAGAAATTTGAATAATGATGATTTTAATGAAGAAGATATAGAAACTATTAGTAACGATATTTTTGCAGATAATGAAGATTTATTTGCTGATTTAGATGATGAATTAGATTTTATGGATGATGACTTTAATTCAGAATTAGCAAGTGAAGATTCTGAATTAAAAGGACAAGTTATTACTAATACTTCATCTCCTTTTGCTGATAATAATCCTAGAATAGAGCCTGTAGGCTTTAATCATAATGCTAATGAGGTTCTCATTGATGATCCTTTATCAAATATTACTATTGGACCTGATGATGAGTACGTTGTAGCTCCTTCTCCTTCACAAGAAGCTCTGGATAGTGTTCCTTATGGAATTACACCAGAAGAAAAAAGAATGCTACAAGATAATACAAGTAATGATCCCTTTGCAGATTTATTTAATGAGAGTTCAGACCCTTATAGTTTCCAAGATGAGGTTAATAATAGTCTAACATCTCCTACTGTTCCTTCAGAAAAGAAAGATAATGCTTATAATTTGGATTCTGATGTTCCTGGAACTTCCACGAATTATAATGATTTTCAAACACCTATAGAAGATAATTATGGATACAATGATTTTCAAACACCTATAGAAGATAATTATGGGTATGATAATTTTCAAACACCTGTAGAAAATAATTATGGATATGATAATTATGGTGGAGCACCAGCAGGACAAGGACAGCCAGTAGGGCAAGGGCAAGGAATACCTACTCCTCCTATGCCTCCAACACCAACTGCTCCGGTAGAAGAACCTTTTACACCACAAAAAATGGGTAATCACTATATTATTCAATTGGGTGCTTTTAGTAAGCAAAAGAATGCTTTAGATCTTTATAATAAACTTAGATCTGCAGGATTTAACGCTTTTATTACAGATATAAAAATTAAAGGTAAAAATCTTATGCGTGTGCGTGTTGGTTATTTTACCACCATTGATGAAGCAATTCCTGTTTCCCAACAATTGGAACAAATTCATCACATAGAAAATCGAATCATTAAAGTTGATTACGAAGATAAAGTCTCAAACTAATTGTTTTTAGATATAATAATACCCCCTCATAGAGGGGGTATTTCTTTTTAGAGATAAATGTGTGATACAAATCTTGTTTTTATAGAGTTTTTAAGAAATCAGATATTTCTTGAACAACTTGGTCTTTGGTATGAATATAATTAAATAATTTATGTCTTTTAGAATAAGGATCTACAGATAAAGGAGTATCAAGAATGACTTTTTTAATAGAATCAGAAGAGATATTGTTGTTTACAAATATGCAGTCGTCAACAGTAGCAATACCATCTCCTTTATCATGGATAAGAAGGCAAGGAGTGGTAATATGATGGAGATTTTTTCTAGTTTGTTTTAATCCTAAATTCATAGAATGTAATGTCAATCCAAAATGAAATTCTTGAGGAGAACAATGTCCTTCTAAAGCTTCTCTTTCTTTACTATACTTACTTTTTAAAGTTATGCCCTTTTTTGGAATAAAAAATATTAAAAATCCTGATAATCTTACTCCAAGATTTCTAATAAAAGAATTTTTATTGTGAATAATATTCATGGGTGTTGCTACAGAAATTAATCCATTTAAAAAAGGAAGAGAAGGGGCTATTGTTAAGGCTAAAGATCCTCCTTGCGAATGACCTGCAAGCACTATTTTTTGATATCCTTGATTATGAATAAGAGCTCGTTGAAAGGCTACTTTTAGACTATCTTCCCATTGATATCCTTCTTGACTAGAAAGATCTTCATAAGAATCAGAAGAATTAGGGAGAACAGGAGCATAAACATCCCAACCATGCTCTGATACTTTTTTAGCGGTTTCATCAAAGATGTTTGGCTGAGAATACATGCCATGGAGTATAATCATCAAAGAAGTGTTTCCTTCTTTTTTTGTCCAAATATCTTCATGGGTAGAAAACTTTGTTGTTAGGATATCTTTTTTTGGTTTTTGGTGTAACCATAGTGTTTGAGTAGTAATAACTACAAAAATAATCACTAGAGTGAGGATAATTATAATCATGCAAGCTCCTTTTTAATATACATTTGTCCTGGTTTTTGAACGATAAGTCCTTTTATTTCCATCATAGTAAGAAGTCCGTTCAAAGTAGCAATATTCATTTCTAATGTTCTTACAATTTCGTCAATATGAATATGGTGATATGCTAATTTTAAAATATTTCTTTCTTCTATAGATAGAGAAGGATCAAGCTCTTCTATAGTTTTTGTTGTGATTGCTTCTTTTTTTATTTGGGGTGGTGTTTCTTGAGCAAGAAATTGTATGGTTTCTAAGTTTGGGTTTGATTTTAAAACATCTTTGATGATTTCTTCAGGAGACAAGGCTAATCTAGTTCCTTTTTGGATGAGCGTATTAGTGCCACTATTTTGAGCTATCATAGGATTCCCAGGAACAGCATAGACGTCTTTTCCTTGTTCTGCTGCAATACTTACGGTGATCATTGTTCCTGATTTTTCTGGGGCTTGCATAACACATACAGCCTGTGATAATCCACTAACAATACGATTTCTACGTGGAAATCTCCACTTAGTTGAAGTCATTCCTGGTGGGTATTCAGAAATTAAAACACCTTTTTCTTTGATTTTGTGATAAAGATTTGTTGAGCTTGTAGGATAAATAGTATCGATTGCCGTACCAAGTACACCGACAGTATAGCCTTCGTTTTCTAAAATAGTCTCAGAAGCAATAGCATCATGACCTTTGGCAAGACCACTCACAACGCCTAAACCATATTGAGCAAAAGTTTCACAAAACCATCTATTGATTTGTTCTGCTTCAGGAGTAGAGTTTCTTGTACCTATTACAGCAATAAGAGGAATGGTGGGATTCATTTTTCCTTGAGCATAAAGCAAATAAGGAGGATCGCTAATTTCTTTTAAGAGAGGTGGATAAAGAGAACTATTGTGAGGAATAAAATCTATCTTTTTTTGCTCACATTTTTTGATAATCATATCAGCTTGTGTTTTCATGTTGAGAAGTATTTTTTCTGCAAGTTCTGTTTTTAGCCTTAATAAATTCATTTGATCATGGGTATTACAGTCTAAAAACTCACTAATATCAGCAAAGGTTTTTTTGATAGTCATAAAACGATTGTAGCCAATAATATCTGTGGCAGAAAAAGCAATAAGAGAATATAAATATTTGTCCATCATCTAATTAATTCCTGATTGTTGAGCACTATATAGGATTTCTAAGTTATTTCTAATTACTTTTAATTTGTGATCTAAAACACCAATATTTAATTCTTGTCTGATAAAAGATCTTTTATTTTTGAGTTCTAGGATAAGAGCTTCGGTTTGTTCATAGACACGACGGGCTTTATCACGTTCTCCTTGATCATAATAAATACGAGCAATACCCAACAAAGAATCTATATGTTCTGGATCTTTGTCCAAAATTTGTAAAAATAGGGGAAGTGCAGATTGGTAAACACCTTGATCTGTATATATTAATGCTAGTCCATGCATGGTACTAATACTATTTGGTTTTGTTTGTAGTGTTAATTTGAGAAATCGTACCGCAGATTCACCAGCTTGTGATTTTTCAGATCCTTCTGGGAGTACTTGATAAAGAGCAAGATAAGAAGAAGCTAATAATTGTGCTGTTGAAGAATCATAAGGATTAATGTCATAAGAACGCTGAAGATTAGAAAGAGCTTGAAAAACCATTCCATTTTGTAATTGAACACGTCCTAAAGAATATAAATATTTTTGTAGGCTACTATCAATAAAAACTTCTTGGGTAGCAAGATCAATAAATTCTTTTGTTTCATCTAATAAGGCTATGGCCTCTTCTTTTTTAGCCATCGTGTTACTAATTCTATTGACATATTCATTACTAAATTTAGTATCTGTGTCTATTTTTTCTTGTAGAGATTTTTTTTTGGTAAACAGTCCAAAAATATTCATAGAGCCTCCTTCTCGGAGAGAAGAAACACCAGCTAAATTTGCTCTGTTTATTTTTTGAGCTTTACGGATAGCTCTATCTACAGGATCCATCGATACGCCAACCATATAGCCAATAGAAGCACCTAGAAGAATTAATAAAAAATAAGATATACCTTTTGATTTCATTGATATTCCTTAATACTATTTATATACATTATATCTATAATTGTATAAAAGTGTCAATAATATTAAATATAAAAAGCTTTTGACAATATCAAAATTACATAGTATTTTTGATTTAGTATAATAATTGATTATACTAGGGGGATATATGAATCGTAAATTTTTGATCTTAGGATTATTGATAGGTATACTTCAATCGGGGACGGTTTTTGCTAAAT
The DNA here is from genome assembly GCA_947036575.1 of uncultured Brevinema sp. GTDB lineage: Bacteria > Spirochaetota > Brevinematia > Brevinematales > Brevinemataceae > Brevinema_A. The sequence goes on from CAMQSH010000098.1 coordinate 4,654, forward strand.
ACACGGCAGGTAGTATAGGCGTAGTAACACGTTTTATGGGGGCATCCAATCTAAAAGCTCCTAAAAGCTCTGATCATAAAAACTTTGGATATAGTATGACAATGCTTGAGTTTTTTCCTCAAGAAAGAAAAGGGCTTTTAGGATATAGTTCCTATATACAGGTTAGATTTGCTATACCATTTACAGAATTTCAAAGGATTGATACTTTTTTGAATGAATTTCGTTGGGGATTTTTATTTGGTGGATCTAGTCGTTTAGTTAATACTGTGAAAGAAGATACAGGTAAAGGTTGGGGATTATTCTTGAATGGGGGAATGACAGTAGACCTTGTTACAGCAAAACGTTATGAGAAAATGACATCAGATTTTATCAATACACCTGTTAATCTAGGTGCAGAATTGTCATTAAGAACAGTTTATAATTTTAATAAATATGCTGCTATTACTTTTGGAATAGATATTGGTTATATAATGAGTTTTTCTTATATAAATACAGAAAAATCACCTATTCCAGGAATTGATATACCGAATATGAAAGATGTTCGTTTTATCCATGCTATGGTGTACGGATTTACTATAGGATTTTTGTTCTAATTATTGATGAGTATTGATAAATTCTAAAACTATATCCATGGGAGCACCAATAATTGTATCCATAGAACCTGATATTATGACAATGTTTGCATCTTGTTTTTGTATAGCGTAAGCACCTGCAAACAAGGTGACAGGGTGGGTGTTAATATATCTAGTGATTTCTTCATTGCTAATGGACAAAATCAATTCGGCACATGTTACGCCACTTTTTTTAATACCTTTGTATTCTATAGAATAACCAGTCCAAACAACTTGTTTTTTTTGGTTAAGAAATTGGAGCATCAAAAAAGCTTCTTCAAGATTTTTGGGTTTACCTAGGTTTTTATTTTCACAAGCCACGGTAGTATCAAAAGCGAAAATAAAATCATCAGGAAAGATAGGTGCAATAGTAGCAGACTTTTGTTGAGCTAGTTCTTGCACCATTTTTTTTGGAGCTAAGTGAAAATAATCATTTTCTAAAAATTTTGAAGGATAAGTTTTGAAATTTGTCCCAAAATGTTGAGTAAATAGTTCTTTTCTTCCTTCAGATTCTGAAGCTAAGATGATTTTATTCATAAGATAAATCCTTTTAGATTGCTTAAATATTTGTAAAATATTTGATAAAGTTATTTTTTATAAGAAACAGAAATAATAAATCCATAGGTAAGTCGGAAACACGGCAATCATTAGCGTATTAGAAATCATAAATTAAAATAACAATATTATATTCTTTATCAAGCTTAATATTCTCTAAATGTGGAATAATAGAATCGTAATAGGAACATCTTTCCAAAGGCTTTCACTAAATAGTAGTGGAGGTCTTTTTTCTTTAATAGTGTTTTTATTAGATTGTTTAAATCATTATTTAATATATAATTAAATAGAAAATAATATTTATTAATAGAGGACTTGCTTTTTTGCTAAAAGATGTTAATATTATGTTATAGGGATATAAAAAATATTATAGTAATAAGGAGGGTATTATGCCTTATTTAAAACAACCACCAAACTTGGCTTTGCAAGTTTTGGAGTTTATAGCCATTTTAGCTATAGTATATGGAATATGTTTAGTGGTATTTCCTGCTATTTTTGATATGTTAGTAGATACTGCTGTAATTATGGTTCAAGTACATTTGAGACATTTGTAAATTTTACAATAAAGCCTCTAGGATTTTTAATTAATTCATAGTTTTCTATTTGAGCTTCTTTTAATTCGTCTTTTACGGTATTACCTTTAAGAATCAAAAAATCTTTAGCAAGTGGTGCATGTTCATCTCTCCAAAGTAAAATATTTTTGAGAGAAGCAAAAGCTCGACTCACAATCAAACATTCTTTATCAAAAACAAAATTCTTTGTTAAATTTTCCACTTTAATATTCAGTTCAAATTTTGTACTACACCATGTTAAAAATGATAACTTCTTTTCTTTAATATCTGTTGCTATTAATGTAATAGGAAGATTTTCTTGTTTAACCCAAAATCCTAAAGGAATGATAGGAAATCCACCCCCTGATCCAATATCTATAATCGTATGATATTTTGTGCCTTTAATTAATTCACAGAGAGATAATGAATCAGCTACATGCTCTTCTAAATTGTTAATTTCATTTTTAGAAATAAGATTGTGAGTTGTATTCCACAAGACTAATTCTTGTACGTAATTAGCAATTTTCATGATTTAGATCCTTTTTAGCTTTCAAATAAATTTTAATTTGTCTTGTTTATATGCTATAATATTATATATTATATTCAAAGAAAATGGTAATTATTTTTATATAAAAATCTTTTTACGGATATACAAACTCTAATTATATTTTAAGAACTATTAACAAAATGTATGAGGAGAAATTAATGAA
>CAMQSH010000099.1 GCA_947036575.1 uncultured Brevinema sp.
AAGATGAGCCACAATCCCCATAATATCATTGCTACTACAAGCCAAGGTTTGAACTTTTCTTCATAAAGTACTCTTCTCTTGACTTCAATTTCACTTTTTTCTAATTTATCAATTTCACTATAAACATCTTGAAGAGCATTTTCACTAGATGCTTCAAAATATTTACCACCTGTAATATTAGCTATTTCTTGTAAAGTTTCAGGATCAAAGTCTCCGCCAGCTTTATAAGCAAAAACACCAAGATCTATCTGTTGCCAAGAACCTTCTGTATTCCCTAAGCCAATAGTGTATATTTTCACCCCTAATTCTCTAGCAACATTAGCTGCTGAAATAGGCTCTATTATTCCCGCATTATTAACACCATCTGTCAAGAGAATCATTACTTTACTTTTGGCTTTGGAGTCTTTAATACGATTTAATCCTGTTAAAATACCAGAACCTATCGCTGTTGCTCCATCATCTAAATAATCGATCTCATCCACGAGGCTTTTTAGAAGCTCTTTGTCTGAGCTTAAAGGAGCTTTGGTAAGAGCAAAACTCACAAAAGTAACTAACCCTATTCTATTAAATTCTTGCTTATCTATATAATTTTTGATAACTCTCTTTGCTACTTCCAGACGTGTTTGATTTTGCATATCTCCATCAGAATCTACTAATGTTTCTGTACCAAAATAACTACTACGTCTAGCATTCACAGGAGGCTCATCTACAAAAGTCATACTTCCAGAAAGGTCTAAAATTAAGACAATATCTACCCCGAGATTATTATTCGTAACAACGGCAGATCCACCCCTAGGTCTCGCTAAAGCTACTACCATCACCGCTAACAAAGATAATAATAAAATTTCTTTAGCAAGACTTACACCATAAGCCATAGAGTCTTTTTTATGAGATTCTAATAGTGTTAACCAAGGAAAAGGAAAACTAGAACTATTCCAAATCCCTCTACCAACTTTAGTATGCTTGAGTAATAAATAAATAGGGATAAATAATAATAATAATAAATATTTAGGATTTTCGAAGTTCATCATTTTTCTCCACATCTATTTTACGTTGTACTAATTTTACCATTTTAAAACAATCTTCCATCACTTCTGTAATACGTTCTTGAGAAAAAATTTGTTTTGCATATTTTGCTCTGTCCGTATTTCTTAAGATAATAGTTGTGATTTCTTGTAATTCTTCTTGCAGTTTCATTTTTTTCATCGTATCTATTAATTCTCTTGTAGGCAATTCTAATGCTAAAGGAATTAATGTTTCAGACATAAACTCTCTAATAGTCTCTGATAACTCAACAAAAAATTCTTTATAAGTTTCTTCGGTTAATTCTAGACTTTTAACTTTTAAAGTTTTAAGTTTTGTAGAAACTTGTACAAAAGGATCTATCACTACTATAGGAGCTTTTTTCTCCCTAGGTTTTATCATTTTAGGAATAAAAATAAGCCCTAGAATAAATAATAAAAATACAATTATTAAAATAGTCCAAAGATGATCCCAAACAAAATAAATAGGTTCTATATCTTCTAATATTAAATTCGTATTAGAAACAATGTCATTGGAAACAGGTATAGAAAAACTTGGAGTATAAAATTGATTGGTATTACTTTGTTGATCTAATGCAGTAATTAAAATAGAGGGCATAGGATATGGTTTTATTCCATAACTGGTCACCGTCAGATCAAGCTGTTTAGCACTAAGATTGGTTACCGTAATATCCGTATCACCAAGAGCGTTAATATTAGAGTCTATTGCGATAATAGACATAATAGCATCAGGCATCTTATAAATAACAGAAAACGGTTTTCCTATTTGTATATTTGTTAAATCCACCTCATACTCAATATTCATATTTGTCGGTGCAGCCAATACGAGATTCGTATTACTTTGTTGAGGATAAACTAGGCTTGTCATTGTAAAAATAAAAAGAGCTAAAAAAGGTGTTCTCATACATTATTCTCCATTTATATCTAAAATAATTTTATATAATATAATAACCTAAATTTAATATCTTGTCAAACAGAAAGGCATCATGCTATTGTTTGAATTTATCACTAAAATCTGTTATAATAATAAACAATATTATACAATGAGGAAAGTATGAAGATTATCAGTAGTGGTCTTGCAAAAGGAGATCACGCTAAATCCATCGTTTTTTTTAAAAAAGGAAATTACAAAGAAGCTAGCTCCATTTGGGGTAAAATCCTTGATTCCCAAAAAGATGATATTATTGCACTCAAAGGTCTTTCTTGTTGTTTATTCATCGAAAACAAACATAGAGAAGCTCGATCTTATCTTGAAGAAGCATCATCTTATGCAGCTATAGATCCTGAAATTACCAATTTAATAGCTCTCACTCATCTTAGTGATGGTAATGTTCAGCAGGCAATAGAAGCAATCCTTGATGCTCAAGAACTACAATCTCATCCTTTACTCAACGAAACACTAAATCAAATTAAAAAATTAAAAGATCCCGATCATGCAAAAAACATGTCTCTCCTTCCTTTGATCCAATTAACACTCCCTAGTACTACTATTTTATCTCCTCAGATACTACTACAAATTAAAAAATATAGTCCCTATATTGCTTTAGTAATGATTTTTGCTTCTCTTTATCTTTTTTATCCTCAACTTCGAAATTGGGCAATATCCTTAAACATCAGAAATAGAGGTGAGATATCTCCTGCCACACAAGTAAGTATCAAAGGAATCAATGATATCATTAATGCTAGAGAAAATTTCAAAATTATTCTCAGTGAAAAAGTCATTGTGAGAAAATTCGAAGAATTAAAAACAGCTATTTCTGATCAAAAACACAATAAAGCAAAAATGCTCGTTAATGAACTATTGGCATCTAATGCTAGCTTAGCTGTTAAAGAAAGAATATCTATCTTAGAAAGTTTTATTATAGATCCAAGTACTGACAATATAGATTATGTTCCTAGTTATGCTGAGATTGCTGTTGCACCTACTATTTATCAAGGAATCATACTTCGTTGGCAAGGTACAGTCGCTAATATTAATCATCAAGGGCGTAAAAAAACAAGTTTTGATCTTTTAGTTAATTTTCTTGGTAATGGACAAGTTGAAGGTCTTGCCGCAGTAGAAGTAGCAGGATTACAAGAACTTAATAATGGTGATAAAGTTACAGTAATGGGACCGCTCTTAGGGATAACCAAAGATAATCGTGTTATTATCGAAGGTCAAAAAATCGTCCCTTATTAAAATATTTTCTTCTCTCTTTAAATTTAGAAAATAGAATATTTAAAAGGGTAAACAAAATGGTTTATAGATTAGTAATATTTTGTCTCAATATTAGAATAAACATTACCTACCATTATTTAAAAAGTATGCTAGAAAAACATAATAAAAATGGTACAAATATTAACGAAAAATATTATAGACATATTAGATATAAATATAGCTTGGATATTAGTGAAGTTGATAAAATGTTTGATAAACAACAACAACGAGAGTGTGTGTATGACTTGCACACACTATGTAAACTTGAACCAATACTTAGCAACTTAGTATTTTTAATATTATTAAATACTATCTAATTTATAAAATTTAAGAAAGAAAAATAACAAAATTGAATACCTAAAAGGATATATGTTTTATGGCTAAGCTGTTTTTTGAAACTTATGGATGTCAGATGAATCTTGCAGAAGCAGATTCTCTTGTTACAAAATCCGAACAAAGAGGACATACTATTGTAGAATGTCCTGAAGATGCAGATATTATTATTATTAACACCTGCTCTGTACGTCTTACAGCAGAAAATCATGTGATTGGGCGATTAGGTTATTATAGAATGCTAAACAAAGAAAGGCACGATAGAGATCTCCGTATTATCTTAATGGGCTGTATGAGTGAAAATGTAGGCTTAGAAGTGAAAAAACAGTTTTCTGATATTGTTTCTATCTTATGGGGCACTTATAACAAAGATTTATTTTTAGATTATATTGAGGATCTTGTCGTCAAACAGGAATCTTTAGGCTTTGGTGCTGCTTATTCCTTTATGCCTGCGACTCCATCAAAAGAATATTCTTTTAAGGCTTTTTTACCTATCTCTCATGGTTGTAACAAACATTGTAGTTATTGTATTGTACCAAAAGTGCGTGGATTAGAAAAAAACAGAGATTTTCAAGAAATTATCGATAATGCTAAACAGCTTGTAGACGAAGGCGTAAAAGAACTTTGTCTCCTTGGTCAGACCATAGACACTTACAAACACGAGGGCAAAAGATTGCCTGATCTCTTAGAAACTATTGCCCGCCAATCTGGTGCTGAGCGTATTACTTTTTTAACATCACACCCTAGAGAATTTCTCTATGAAACTATAGAACTAATGAATACCTACTCTAATATGATGCCTTTTCTTCATCTTCCTTTTCAATCGGGAAATTCTCGTATTCTTAAACTCATGAAGAGAAATTACAATATAGAAGAATATTTAGAAAAAGTTGAGAATATTAGAAAAATTCGTCCTGATATTATTCTTTCTACTGATATTATTGTAGGATTTCCTACAGAAACAGAAGCTGAATTTGAAGATACTTTAAAAGCTTTTAAAACAGTTCGTTATAATGAAGCTTTTATGTATAGGTATAATACAAGACCTAATACCCCTGCCGAAAACTTCGAAGGGCAAGTCGATGAAGAAGATAAACTAAGACGTTTAGATATCCTAGTAAGAACACATAGAGGTATCATGTCAGAATTACTTGCTGGTCAAATAGGTTCAAAAACGACGGCTTTATTTGATAGAGAGTCTAAATATAGTGATAAAATTTTTGCAGAAACTGGACAAAAGCAGTATTTAGGGCGTACCCTTAATAATACAGTTTGTATTGTAGATTCTTCTGTAGATCTTCGTGGGAATGTCTTAGCAGTAGAATTATATGATTCATTAAATGCTGTTATGAAAGCAAAATTAATTTAAAGGTAACTTATGATAAATATATTAAAAAATGCTCTATCCAAATCACAGGCTGATTTCACAGAGTTAACACATTCTGAAAGCACAGGATCTTCTATCCGTATCTCCAAAGGTGAAGTAGAACGTTGTCTTAATTCTCAAGGTTCTGCTGGTTCTGTCCGTAGTTTTCATCAAGGTGGTGTTGGATTCTGTTCTTTTAATGATAATAACTTTGAACAAGGTGTTGCCAAATCTTTAGAAAGCTCTCTTGTGGTTGGTGATGTAGGACGAAGGTTAACTGATGTCCCAGTAATCAAAGATTCTGTTTCTAATACCGTGATTAAAGATCCTCAATTATTATCCTTAGAAGAAAAATTTGAGTTTGTAAAAAAAGTTCATTCTTTGTTAGAAGATCCTTCCTTAAATTCTACTAATGTCGAATTCAAAAACACAAGACGTAATATGCTTTATGTTTCTTCTAACGGAACAGAAATCCAGCAAACAAAGACTTTTACAGGAATGTCTGTATCTGTTGTTATTAAAGATAACAATACCCTACAACAAGCTTATTTTTCTGATGGTACTTACGGCGGTATGGAAAATTTAGATGGCTATGAAGAAAAAATCGATACTATAAAAAAACGTGTAAAAGATCTTATTAAAGCACCTAAAGTAGAATCTGGATCTTACAAAGTACTCCTTAATCCAAATCTTGCAGGGGTATTCGCTCATGAAGCTTTTGGACATATGAGTGAAGCGGACTTTCTTGCTGAAAATCCAGACTTATTAAAAAAGATTGCACTTGGTACCAAAATCGGAGCTGAAGAGCTTTCGATTACTGATGATGGACGAGATTCTAGCCTATGTGGCTGGTGTCCTTACGATGATGAGGGTGTTCCTGCAATGAGACGAGAACTTATCAAAAACGGTAACATTGCTTGTTATCTCCAATCTCGTCTCACTGCTTATGATATGAAAATGTCTCCTACAGGAAATGGGCGTGCTTTAAATCCTTTTTATGCCCCTATTCCTAGAATGACGAATACCTATATAGAAAACGGATCAAAATCCTTTGAAGCTTTATTAGAAGAGTTATGGGATGGAATTTATGCCTGTGATATGATAGGTGGAATGACCAATCTCGAAACTTTTACTTTTTCTTCAGCTTATGCTTATAAAGTAGAAAAAGGTAAAATTGTTGGTTTAGTGAGAGATGTTGTTTTATCTGGGACTTTATTTGAAACCATGAATAATATTATCGGTATTGGGAATGATCTTCAGCATCATGGTGGACTCGGTGGTTGTGGTAAAGCAGGACAAAATGGTCTCCCTGTATCTACAGGAAGCCCACATTTGTTAATAGATAAGGTTTTAATTGGATAAGCGTGAATTTTTTATTAAAATATAAATAAACATTGGCGCTCCTAAAAGAGACATCGCAGAACCTATAGGTACAAAAGTACCTTCAGGTAATAAACGTACCAAAAAAGCGGCACTTAGGATGAGGATTCCAGAAACAGAAAATAATATCTCCATAGATAGCACTTCTCTTTCTCCAAATATTAATCTAACAATATGCGGTGTCGCCAAGCCTATAAAACCTATACTACCCGAAATACTAACAACCATCGCTAATGTTATGGTACAGACCATGATTACTTCTATTTTTATTCTATGAACAGGTACACCAACAGAAGCTGCTAATTCATCACCGACACTGAGAATTTTTAATTCTTTGTTTCTAAAATGTAAGTATCCTGTTAATAATAATAATACAACAAATAAAATTATTAACTCCAAAAATGATCGTTGTACAAAATACCCAGAAGTTCTAACTAAGGTTGTAAAAAAATCATTGGGTGCAATAAGGCTTTGTAAAAAAAGAATCAACGAAGCACAAAAGGAATTAATCCCTATTCCAATAAGAATAAAACGATTAACATTAAAATTAAAAGATCCTTTAGCTATAAAAAACAAAAAAGATATTGCACAGACAGATCCTAATAAAGATCCTGTCGTACGCCAAAATAAAATAGGCGTAAGTTGTAGTAATGATACAACAACAGTGCCCAAGCTTGAAGCTCCAGATACACCTAATAGCCAAGGATCAGCGATAGGATTCTGGAGCATATTTTGAAGAATAGCACCTGTAGATGCCAG
>CAMQSH010000100.1 GCA_947036575.1 uncultured Brevinema sp.
GAGTAGGATTAACTTTGAATCCCCAGTCTGGATGCCAAACAATTTTTACACCACTAGTTAATTCTTGTAAAGGGATAGGCGAAATAGCAAGAGCAGCAGCAGCACCTAAGATTCCCATTCCTTCAGTAGTATAAGTAAGATCTGAATCAATAAGAGTTACAATAATTTGAACTTCATTTCTAAATCCTTCTGGAAATAAAGGACGAATAGGTCTATCAATTTGTCTTGCCATAAGAGTAGAATTGTCAGAAGGCTTTGCTTCACGACGAAAAAATCCACCAGGAATACGACCTACAGAATAAAATTTTTCCTGAAAATGAACAGTTAGTGGAAAAAAATCACCATCTGTTGGATCAGGAGAAGAACAAACAGTAACTAACATAGCATTACCTGCATAGCGTACTATTACTCCACCACCGGCTTGACGGGCGATTTTTCCTGTTTCAAGAGATATTTCATGTTCCCCGACTTTACGGGAAATTGTTTTGATATCGAACATATCAAATACTCCTAAATTGTTGTATTTCAATTTAGTATTCAAAATAACAAATAATATCTGATTTAAATAACCATTTTAGAAAACATTATTTAAATCAGGTATTTTTGTAAAACACTAAATTGATAAAGTAATTAAATTTCTTTTATTGATTATACAATGATATTGATTTATTTACAATAGATTTACAACTTATAATCGTAATATAATTATAATAATTAGAAATATAGACAATAATCACTCATTTTTTACAATTAATTCAACTATTAGTAATATAATATCAATTTTTCCAACTTTTAGGATCAATATATTTTTTCTTATAAGGGAATCTTTCTCTATATTTTTGATAAATATCAGGAGATAATCCTTCTACTAATTCTCTCATATAATTCATATTAATTGTTGGGAAATTATAAAAATGTACTGTTACTTGCTGATCCATATAGTTATAAAATTCTCTTAATTCTTGAATTATTATTTCTTCTATTAATAGATATGAAATCCACTGTCTATCATTTTTATATAAATAAACATATTTATTCCATTCATCATAAATACAAAAGGACATGTAAAAAATCATAAAAAAAGGAAGAATGTTTATAAATAATATAAAAAAATTAAACTGAAAAATGATATATAAAGGGATAAAAAATAATGTAACAAAAGGAAATAACAATAGGGTCAAGAATCCTGTCACATAAAAAACATATTTAATACTTATCTTAGTTCCTTGCACTTTGTTTTTGAGAAGATAAAAAAAGACATCACTTTTAATCTTTCCAAACTTAAATTGTTTATTATCCTCAGAAATATATGGTCCATCTACCTCATGTCTAGGACTTCTAATATTTGTCCATGCGTACCAATCCATATCTACTTTATCTAAATATTTTATATTAAAGCCTAACAATTTAAAGAAAAATGATCCTTTTTTTTTCTTAGATAATGGAAGAGCTTCTATCCCATAAAAAATAAAATGATCGACTAAATACCTCAAAGAATAACAATTACTTAGAGAGTAATTCTTATCCAAATATTCTTGCACTTCTATTTGCTCCTGAGATTCTTCTTGTGATATTTTAACACAGTTATAATATTTTATGAGCATATAGGATACAGATGATAAGATAACTAGTGCCACAAGGCATAAGATTGTTATAAAAAAATTCAAAGCTACTTGATTACTCCACAAATTACCAATAAACTCCTTTGCTTGTATGGTGCTTACTTCTATAAGTGGAATGTGAAATAAGGCGATATATAATAAGCAGACTAGAACAAGAAGGATTTTTTGAAAAATATTAGTATAATAATAAGCTTCTTTTTTAGAAAAACATATATAGATAAGTACTAACAGAATAATAGGAGAAAATGTAGACAGAGAAAATAAAGAGATATCTCCTGATAAAAATGTAAAGAAAAATATTAGTAAAAAAAATCCCGGACCAATAAGAGCACGATATCAAATTTCTCTATCATCTAAAACTAATACGTTGTGATCATACGGGGCATCATTTTTTAATGCAGCCTTGTCAGCACCCAATAAAAAAGAAAGAATATTACAATTATCTAATTTATGGGCAATATCTTTTTCGTTATTTATATTTTTAGGGTTAAATATCTTTGATAAGATTCTATACAAGATATAACTATAGAACACTCCCAATCCCCAAATTATAGGAGTAAAATATTGGATTATGTCCTTTTCACCAGCAGTATTCGGAAAAAGATAAAAATAGGCTTTTCCAAGTATTATCAATCCAAAAAAGATGATACTGTTTTTTAAGGAATACTTAATACTTTTTTTATGATAAGCTATACTCTGTAACACATCTTTAGGATTTAATAGAGCATTTTTCCACTCAAAAGAACTGATATTAGAAAAAAAAGATAAGTAAATAATTAAAAATACAAATAAAAATGAGCTGTAATTTTCCATGTAGTTCTCCTTACAATATAATAAGATACCTACTATTTTTTATAATAAGTTTCTAATTTCTTTTTATTTTAATTCACAAGTCATAGTTAACATTTCTTTTATTAAACCTGATTTTTCATAAAGAGCAATTGCTGATTTATTATTATGAAGAACGGACAATTCCATCTGCGTATACCCTCTCCCTAAAGCCCATTTTTTGAGATTAGAAAAGCAAATCTCTCCCAATCCTTGTCCACGATATTGTGAATCTACAATAAAACAAGCTACAGAGAGATAATGTGCATCAAAAAACGCAATATCAGCAACTCTGATTTTATCTTGAACATAAGCACAAGCTATAACATTATCATCTTTTTTAAATAGGAGAAAAAAATCTAATTCTTTAATCAATCTTATCTTGTCTTCTTGATTTTCAAACTCTTCTGCAAGTTTAATAAAATCTTCATAACTTTTAACATCTCGAAATAATTTAGGAAGAGTTTGTGCATGTTGCTTTTGTAAATCATAAAGAAGGGGAGCTATATATTGAAAATCATTTTTTATATCTGCAATATAAATTGTTATATTTTCCATTTCTATCCTCTCTATAATTTTGAATATTAATTTATTATACCTCATTATCTTATATTATGCTATAAAAATATTGATAATACAGACCCCAATGGGCTTTGTGTTGCTAATTTTTTATAAAAACGTAACATTAAAAACCTACGCATGTACTTTTACGATTTAGATATTTTTTTGTATATTTAAATAGGAGCATTCAATTTAAAAACATGATCTTGCTTAGGAAATACCATGGGTCTATTAAATTGGGGTAAATGCTCCCCTCCCTTCTGGGGGTATTTATGCTATATAAAATCTTTGCCAAAATCTTTGCCAAAATCTTTGTTTTATTTCTATTATTACTGGCCTCTTGTTATCGATATATTCGAACGGATTATAATTATCTCTAATAAAAAAGATATCCAAATCGATCACATCATACAAAAATATCAACTAAAATAAAAATCCCCTCATGATTTCTCAGTGAGGGGATGTTTTACTTGATTTAAAAAGTGTTATTCTTTACAACCGCCACAACAGCCTTTGTCGTTAAGGGCTACAACACCAGGCATTTCTTTACCTTCGATGAGTTCCATGGAAGCACCACCACCAGTAGAAATGTGAGACATTTTGTCTGCTAAACCAGCTTTGTTAACAGCAGCAACAGAATCTCCGCCACCGATGATAGTTAAAGCGTTTGGTAATTCTGCAAGAGTTTTGGAAACAGCATCTGTACCAGCAGCAAATTTATCAAATTCAAAAACACCTAAAGGACCGTTCCAGAAAACAGTTTTTGCAGTTTTAAGCACAGCGATCACTTCTTCTATAGATTTAGGACCTGCATCTAATCCCATCCAACCTTCAGGGATTGCATTTGCGTCTACGGTTTGAGAATTTGCATCGGGTGCAAATTTATCCGCAACAACAACATCACTAGGTAATAAAAATTGAACATTTTTAGCTTTTGCAGCAGCCATGATTTTTTTAGCTGTATCAAGTTGATCGTCTTCTACGAGAGAAGCCCCAACACTATATCCCATTGCTTTGAAGAATGTAAACGCCATTCCACCACCAATAATAATAGCATCAGTTTTGTCGAGAAGATTTTCAATTACACCGATTTTTGAAGAAACTTTCGCTCCCCCAACGATAGCAACAAATGGATGTTCAGGATTATTCAAAACTTTATCTTCTAGGAAGTTTAATTCTTTTTCCATCAACAAACCAGCAGCAGCAGGTAAGAATTTTGCAACAGCTTCTGTTGAAGCATGAGCTCTATGAGCAGTACCGAAAGCATCATTGATATAAATATCCATTCCTTTCGCTAAAGCTTCACCCATTTTTGCTCTTTCAGCAGCGTCTTTTGAGGTTTCTTCTTTGTTGAAACGAGTGTTTTCAAGCATGAGGATTTCGCCGTCTTTTAGTTCAGCGATCATTTTTTCTACATCAGCACCAAAAGTAGCAGAAGCCATTTTGACAGTTTTGCCTAGTAATTTTGATAAATGTTCAGCAACAGGTTTTAGAGATAATTTTTGAGCTACTTCAGTAGCAAATTTAGCTTTGTCGAATCCTTCTTTTTCTGAAGCTTTTTTCTCTTCTTTTTTTGGATCTCCAAGGTGACTCATAAGCACTAATTTTTTAGCACCATTTTCGAGAGCATGTTTGATCGTAGGCAAAGCACCCTTAACACGAGTATCATCCGTGATTGTTCTAGCGTTAGCGTCTCCTGTCATAGGGACATTGAAGTCCACACGCATGATGACAGATTTACCTTTTAAATCCATATCTTTGATGGTTTTTTTTGTAATAGCCATAAGACTCTCCTTTGTGTACTATTCAGCACTTTTTTTTATTGTTATTACTCTTTTATGTTAGGAGTGTCAAGTCGTTTTAAGTCAACTAACTCCTCTAAGCGTTTTTCTTTTTTATCTGAATCAATAACATCACTCATATCTTGTAAAAAAATATCAAAATCTTTATTGTTTATTAATTTATTCATCGTATTTAAATCTAAATAACTTCTTTTTTTAGCTGGATAAATAACTTTAGAACTATCTGAATTCTTTATATCTAATTTTAATATTCCAACACCAAAAGATTGATTAAGCCTTTCTAATTCTGCAGAAAAAATTGGATCTTCTTGAATATCCAAAGCTACTAACCAAGCTTCATTTGCCCATGAAGAATTAGAAACAGCTTGAAAGAAATATTCTGTTAGATTAGGAGAATTTAATTTTAATTTTAATTCATAAGCATAAAACTCAACTGTATTAATATCTAATTGTGTACATATTTTTTTTAATGTTGGATAAAATTCTGAAAATGAAACCCCTACCATATCTGGTGTTCCCCATTTCATTTCTCCTGACTTAGAAGATGTTGTATTGGCATTGATCGTTTTTGTATAGATAGAATTACCATAAAGATATTGAGTTAATATTGGGTGTAAATCTTTTTCTTTTATTTTTTCAATACCTATAGATTTATCATATTCCTGTTCACTCTTTTTTTCTAATTGTTCTAATTTTTCATCAGATACATTTTTAGATTTAAGCCAAAAAAGTCCTTTGGCTGTTTTAATAAAAACAGAATCTTCTTTTTTACTGTTCATATATAACTGTGCAGAAACAGTATCCCACGGAGTTAAGCGTTCACCTTGAGTTGGTGCAGGTAATTGTTTGTCATAGCCTTTTTCGACAGCTTTAGTCCATATCTGTTTATGATGTAGTGGTGTATCACTTTCTTGTAATACTTTTTCTATTAATTCTAAAAAAGTCATGTTAAAATCCAAATTTGTTTTTATTTTAAGATTTTCTAAATATATTAATAACATTATAACTTGATTTTCGATTCTTCTCAAGCTTCTAACTTTAAAATAAGTTAATATGATAAAAAAAGAATACCAGTATGGGTATTCTCTCTTAAAATCTGATTTTTTACTTAAGACTCTCCTTTGTGTACTATTTAGTACTTTTTTATTCATTATTATTTAAGACTTTCTAAGTATTTCTTAACACTCCCAGTCTTTGTAAGATCTAAAGCTGTCTTATCCAATCTATCTCTAGCATTAATATCAGCTCCGTTTTTGACCAATAATTTTACGATTTCTAAATTATCTCTTTCCGAAGCTCTCAGTAAAGCAGTATTACCATCTTCATCAACTATTGTAAGATCAGCACCATTTTCTATTAAGAATTTTAAAATATTGTCACTATTATCTTTATCCCTATTATAATAATAAAAATGATCTACATACATTAATGTCGTTTTACCATAATGATCTTTAGCATTGACATCGCCACCATTTTTGACAAAGAGCATTTTTTCCTCAAAATACTCTTCTGTAGATTTTGGATATTTGTATCCTCTAATATTAACAGCTAAGTACGTTTTAAATTTTTGTAATAAAGAAGGTGGTAATTTTACCCACATGTCCCATTTTATTTTGTTGTCATCCATATTGTCTTCTAATATATTACCATAACCAAGAATATAATTATCATGCCTATAAGCACCGTAACGCCATGCATCACGAGCTTGCATATCAAGATATGGTATAGTGTCTATTGTTAAAATCTCATCAGTTTCAGTAGATGAAACTATTAAATAGTCAGGAATATTAGAATCAAATGGATTTACTGTTCTTAATTTATAGGTACTATTTTCGGAATATTCAATATCTATAGATGCTATATTGATATCTTTTATATTATAAACTTCATAAATCACAATAAGTATTTTAACAAAATATACTATGATCACTAGCATCACAGTTATCTTAATATATTTAGGCAAAGCCAATTTTAGATTTTTCATTTGTTATTTCCCTATTTTAATATTCTGTGTAAATATAAAAACAATCAAGTGTTTAAGATTTGTTATCGGTCTGGCACTTTCCAGCTATGAATCCACTAGCAAATGCAAACCAAATATTGTATCCGCCTAGATTGCCGGCTATATCTATGGCTTCACCTATAAAATATAGTCCTGACACTTTATTTACTTCAAAAGTTTTTGAGGATAATTCTTTGGTGTCTATTCCACCTTTGCTTATTTCTGCAAGATCATAGCCCA
>CAMQSH010000101.1 GCA_947036575.1 uncultured Brevinema sp.
AAAATTATTATAATCAAATAAGGAATATTCATGAAGTTTGCTATTATCACCAATGATGAACAAATTGCTTCACTTTCTCATATAGAATCTTCTCAGCTTATCTCTACATTGTCTCATATTAATAAAAACATTTGTGTGTTGGATCATTATCCAGATTCAAATACTTTATCACAGTTAATAGAAGAAGGTTTCAAAATAATAAGATTATCTGATTTGATTCGTCAAGCAGGTGCTACTGCTATTCCTAATTTTTCTGATATTATGAATAGAGAAGAAAATCCTATAAGTAATGAAGATCTTACTAATTTTTATGAAGATAAAACTGTTTTTGTTACAGGAGGAGAAGGATTTATTGGATCTGAGATCGTAAATAATTTACTTCAATTACCTATAAAAAAAGTAGTAATTTATGGACATGGAGAAAATAGTGCAAATGCTCTTTGTCAAAAACATGACCACGATAAACGTTTTGAATTCATCCTAGGTGACATTAGAGACAATCAAAAGTTGTTAAAAAGTGTTAAAGACTCCAAGCCAAATGTTGTGTTTCACGCTGCTGCACACAAGCATGTCCCAGTATTAGAATCATATCCTGAAGAAGCGATAAAAACAAATGTTATAGGTACAGTAAATACTATTGAAGCGGCAATAGCTGCATCAGTAGAGCATTTTGTATTAGTTTCAACAGACAAAGCAGTCAATCCTATATCAGCTTTAGGAGCATCCAAAAGAATTGCTGAAAAAATTTGTCTTGCAATGGATGAATTTGTTCCTAATATGCATATTACAACGGTTCGTTTTGGTAATGTTTTTGGTTCTGTAGGTAGTGTTGTCCCTATTTTTTTAGAACAAATTGCTAATAATACTCCTTTGACTATTACAGATCCTACGATGTTACGTTATTTTATGTCTGTTACAGAAGCCACTCGATTAGTTTTACTAGCAGTAACAACGGAAGAGGGAAATTTATTTTCTTTTGATATGGGTGATTCTATCACTATTAGCACATTAGCACAACGTTTGGTGGAGTATATAGGTTTTAAATTTGATATAAAAGATGTTAATATTATAGGTAATAGAGGTGGTGAAAAAGACGCTGAAGAATTAACCTATTCTTTTGAACAAATTCTTGCTTCTAAACATAAAAATTTATATGCTCTTCGGAATACTGATCTGCCTTGGACTCAAGAACAAGTTAAAGAAGTTTGTGATACGCTTTCTCATGTGATGATACATGGATCTCGTATTGAAATTTTAGAATCATTACAAAAATATATTCCTTAGAGTTAGCAATGAAAACAATACCATTTTCTCCTCCTTATATTAGCGAAGAAGATATCTTAGCAGTTACTAATGTCCTAAGATCTGGATGGATTACTTCAGGAAGTATAGGCGAAGAATTTGCAAGCTTATTGACTAGTTATAATAGAGCCTGTAATACTCTATTAACAAACTCTGCAACTTCGGCACTATTTGTGGCATTGATGGCTATGGGAATAGGAGAAGGTGATGAAGTAATCACTACACCTTATACCTTTGCTGCGACGGCTAATGTGATTTATCATACAGGGGCAAAGGTAGTTTTTGCAGATCTTACTAAAGATTCTTTTTATATAGATCCTGAAGAAATCTACAAAAAAATTACTCCCAATACAAAAGCAATAATTCCTGTTGACTTTTCAACAGCACATGATTTAATTTTTGATGAGAATATACTTGCTCAGCAATTTACCCCAAATAATAAATTTCAAGAATCCTTAGGACGAGCTTTGATTCTATCTGATAGTGCACATGCTTTAGGATCTCGTTTTTTAGATAGTCAAGTCGATATGGCAGCGTATTCTTTTCATGCAGTAAAAAATTTAACGACAGCAGAGGGTGGGGCTTTGAGTTTTTCTTCTTTTCAGGATAAAAGCCTAGATGAAGAATTTTATACTTTATTAAAAACTTATATTTTACATGGACAAGATAGATGTGCTAGAGAAAAATTTACTTTAGGAGCTTGGGAGTACGACATCACTGTTCCCGGTTATAAGTGTAATATGCCCGATACCTTGGCAGCTTTAGGGCTTTCTCAATTAAAACGCTATGAAAGCACCATTTTACCTCATCGAAGAAAACTAATGTCTTATTACAAAGAATTATTAACAATAGATACGAGAATTATTATGGATGAGCCTAGTATTTTTGATAAGATAGAAAGCTCATCTTGTCATTTGATGCCTATACGCATTCGTAATTATAATGAAGAAAACCGTAATCGATTGATTGCTTATTGTTTAGAAAACGGAGTGCATACAAATGTGCATTATAAACCTTTAAATAAGATGACAGTAAATAAATATTATCAATATCAAGCACCTCTTCCTAATAGTTATGCTCAATATAATAATGAGATTTCTTTACCTATCCATAGTGGGATGAGTTTAGAAGATGTAGAATATGTCGTGCAAGTATTATTAAAAGGTTTGGAATTATGAAAATCGCAATAAATGGTCGTTTTTTAACACAACATACTACAGGGGTACAACGTGTTGCTTATAATTTTTCAGAAGAACTAATAAAAAAATCTACAGTGTATCATTCCGATGTTGTTGTATATTCTCCTATGGAAATAATACAAGAATCTATGTGCCAAATTTTAGCTCCAAAAAAATTGTACTCAGCAAAACCATATTTATTATTTTGGGAACAAATGAAATTACCTTCTCATATTAAAAAAACAAAAGAATTTCTATTAAATTTTGGGAATATAGCTCCCTTATTTGGGTTAAAAAAACAAGCTGTAATGATACATGATGTTGCTTTTTTGAGACATCCTAAATGGTTTTCTAAGGCTTTTTCTTTTTATTATCGTTTGATAATGCCTATGATTGCCAAACATGCTGCATTTATTATGACAGTGAGTGAGTTTTCTAAAAAAGAAATCGTAGAAACTTTAAAGATAAAACAAGATAAAGTTATTGTATTACCATTGTGGTTGAATACAGATTTTGAACAAGAAATTACTAAGCCTACTAACAGTGACAGAGATTCTTATGTTTTAACAGTAGCGAGTTTAGATCCTCGTAAAAATTATACAACTTTATTACAATCTTTTGTAGGATTAAATAGAAAAGATATGAATTTGTATGCTGTTGGGGGAAGCTCTAAAAACTTTGCTCAAGATGAAGAGTGGATTCTCTTTAGAGAGCATAGTAGTATTTCTTTTTTAGGTCGCTGTGAAGATAAAGAGCTTATACAACTTTACAATAGAGCTTTATTTTATTGTAGCGTGTCTTTTTATGAAGGTTTTGGACTCCCGACCTTAGAAGCAATGGCTTGTGGTTGTCCTCTTTTATTATCCGATATTCCTCCTCATAGAGAAGTAGCAGGAGATGCTGCTATCTATGTTGACCCTAATAATCCTTACGAAATACAAGAAAAAATGACAGAAATGATGAATAATGTAGAGCTAAGAAAAGAGCTTGTGAAAAAAGGAAAAGAAAGAGTTTTATTATTCCAAAAAGATAACACTCTAAAAATATTATGGGATAAACTCAATTATTATGCTTAAACAAAGAGGTTACTATGCTTAATACTATTAAAAAATACCCTGCAGAAATTATGGGAATTTATTTTTCTATTGTTTTTTTCTTTTTGGCTTTTACTACATTATTTATTGAGCCTGTAGAAAATATTGTAACTATTCCCTTACCTTTAGCGATTAGTGTTTTCACACTATTATTATCAGGATTAATTTTTATCTATTTGTACGTAAATCATTCTCAGGTAAAAGGCTGGAGAAAATATGCAGAATTATTTATTATGTTAGCAGCAATGTGTGCTTCTTTATCTGATGGATTTTGGATATTTTCTGCTGTTGCTGCTATTATCATTATTATTGGAAATATATCTCAAAAAACATTAGTACTAAATAATACTATTATTTATGGTTGGTTAGGGATGATAGTTATCTCTATGATTTCTTCATTCTTTGCTACTGACTCTCAAGCCTTATCTTTTGGTGCTGCTTTTGGTTTGGTATTATATACCTGTTTTTTTATAGCCGTATACAATCAGGATTTTGTTCAAGAACGAGGAACTGAATTTGTTCAAAGAATTGGTGTTTTATTATCTTTCTCTATTATTAGTACTGTTATTTTTTCTTTATGGCATTATAATATACCTTATTACATCTATGTATTAATCTTTCAATTTCAGCCTAGTACAGGAACGGATTCTTTAGGAATGGCATCTATTTATGGTCATTGGCCAACACACTCTAGTGCTTTTTTGAGTTTAGTTTTTTGGGCATTAATAGGGATTCGATCTATGTATGATTTATCAAAAATGAGAAAAATCATTATTACTAGTGGTATTATTTTTGCTTTTATAGGAGCTTTAGCTACCTTATCACGGAATGCATTTTTATTTTTAGTGATTTCTATAGGGATGAGCTTATTAATCTTGATAATTGAAAAGAAGCAAAAAAGATGGATTTTTCTCTTAATGGGAGTAGGGACAGTTTTTTTAGGAATACTCTCTTATTTGGTAATACATTTTCAAAAGTGGAGAGAATTATTTACAAAACCTTTAGAACAGTCTACTATAGCAGAAAGATTTCATCAGTATCAATTTGGTATAGAACAAATACAAATAATAGAAAACCCTTTCATAGGAATAGGTCTTATGAATTTTGGTCCTTATTATCGACGAATCTTAAACAATTCTCATTTAGCAGATTACTTACATCAATTGTTTTTATCTATTACCTTAGAAATTGGATATATAGGGATAGTAATATTTCTTATACTGCTTTTTTTGATAGGTAGAAAAATCATCTTAAATTATCAAACTAACAATAAAAATATGATCTTTGTTGTAGTGTTTTTCTCATGGTTAGCTACAGGGATATTTGATAATTGGCTTTATTTTATGTGGTCATCAACATTGTTTATGATATTGATAGCTTTAGGGTCTAAAAATAATAAAAAATTAATTAATATATAACTATAGATAATATTTTGTATCTATAAAAAGGATTTTTTATGAAAAAAAACATTTGTGTGATTGCCAATGGCTATGCAGAAGAAATGATGGCATCAAAACTAATGTCAGAAATACGAAAAGAATTACAAACGCAAAACAAATTAGAAAAATTTCAATTTGTAGGTGGATCTTTAGTGAGCTCTGGTCGTTGGTATGAAGAAGAACAGTTTGCTACTTTTTTTAAAGGAGGAATGACCCCTTCTGGTGGTTTTCCAACACGTTCTTTTAGTGGTTTTTTAGCAGATTTAGGAGCTGGCGCTTTTTTAACACCTTTTAAATTTAAAAGTATGATCAAAGACTGGAGCAAATATAATCTTGATATTATTATTGTTGTAGGTGATTTTTTATTAATGACCTTAACAATCCCTGCTTTAAAAAATAACAAAAATATTCCTATGGTTTTTATTCCAACAGCTAAATCAGATTATATACAAGCTCATTTTAAAATAGAAAAAAAGTTTATTAAAAAATATACGACAATCTCTTTTCCTAGAGATCAGATTACTACTGATGATTTTTCAGAATTTGGTATAAATGCTCAATATCATGGTAATCTAATGCAAGATTTATTAGATCCTAAAGCTCCAATCATTACTTCTAAAGAACCTGTTGTGGCATTACTACCAGGAAGTAGAGATGAATCTTATGGCAATTTAGAAATGATCTTGAGTTTATTGCCAAGTATTAAAGCACCTATTCATTGGGCTTTTGTACAAGCAGGAAGTTTGAAAAAAGAAACAGTTGGTGAAGTTTTTTCTCATAAAGGATGGACGTGTGTAGATCTAGAGGCAGATATTCCTATATGGGAAAAAAACTCTCAAAAAGTATATTGTTATCCAAATACAATGTTTGATACTATTGCTTTATCTTGTATTTTTGGAATTAGTCTAGCTGGTACAGCAGGGGAACAAATAGCAGGGCTTGGAAAACCCATTATTGGGTTCAAAGGGACTGGACCACAAAGTACAAACCGTAGAATGGAAGATAATGCCAAATTATTAGGAAAATCTTTTATCTATATAGAAAATTATCCTAATGGTGCTATAATGGAAATAGAAAAATTAATAAATAATAGTCAAGAAAGAGATCGCTTGGGTGCTATAGGTATATCACATATGGGTAAAGTTGGTGCAACTCGTAGTATCGCACAATATATTATAAATAATCTGCTGAGTAAATAATAGAGGGATTGAATGAATATTACTTTTACAGGGACACATGGAATTGGCAAAACAACTTTAGCAACATGGTTATCAGAAACTTTAGAAATGTCCTATATACCAGAATTTGCACGAGAATTTCTAGAACAAGGATTTCAAATTAATACTCCTGAAGATTTCATAGCATTTGAAACACAAATCTTAACCAAAAAAATAGAAAGTGAAAGGATTGCTTTAGATTTGGGAAAGGGGATGGTTTCGGATAGATCTTATATGGATTATGCCGTCTATCTCAAAAATGGTCTTTCACGTTTTCCTTATGACTCTATAAAAGATTTAAAAATTGCCGATAATAAAGTGACTCATTTTTTTAATGACTATGAAAGTTCTTGTCGAGATCATAACAGAGTTTATGATATTATATTTTTTGTAACACCTTTTTCAGAATTTATTTCCCCTGAATTTGACTATAGAGAAAAAAACCCTTTTGCTACTAATATCATTCAAGATCTCTTATTTAATGAATATAGAGAAGAAATAAAAAATAATAAAGTCGTAATAATCAAAGAAAAAGATTTGTATGAGCGTAAAAGATTAATTATACAAACACTAAAAGAAAGAGGATTTCTTACGTGGCATGATCATTATTTGGATGAAGAACTGTAAAAAAATAAGATAATAATAAATATGATGCCTCAAAGCATTGTATAAGCCTTGATAAAATAGAGCTCCCTTCGCAAAGAGGGAGCTTTATTTTATGATAATATATTTAAATATTGTTTAGTTGTTGAGGGAGTGAATCTTTGGTGATAATATCTGTGGTAGAGAGAACAACGGCTGTTTCTATAGCGTTTTGTAG
>CAMQSH010000102.1 GCA_947036575.1 uncultured Brevinema sp.
CAACTTATTTTAAGTATAAAAAGATCATAACAGAATCAAAAATAAATGTCAATCCCCCTCAACAACTTATATTTTTAATATGATATAAATATATACAATAAAAAATAACACCACTATTATACTTAGGGTGTTATTTTTTATAAGGTAATAAATTTCTTTATATGATATAGGATGGTGCAGAGTTTGTTGGTGTACTGCCCAAAGCTCCTAATAAATCACAACCAATATCACGTCCAGCCATAACAGCTTGTTTTACAGCACCAGCCTCTCCATAGATAGATAAGATTATTTCGTTACTAAAACTGGTACCATGAGCTGGTGAACTATATTCAAGCACCGTAACATTAGCAGTTTTGAGAGCAGTGTCAGCCATCACGACTCCAATAGCAGCCGGAGCACCTACTATTAGTCCAAATGCTTGCCCAACAGGACATCCAAAAGCTTTGTGTATGATATGACTGGCACGAGCTGTGTATTGTACTTCGATATGTCCAGCTTCGTTAGTGTATACTTCTCCGACTGTTCTATATAAATCTTCTAGGGTTAGTTCTACAGCAAGGCGTGCATCAGAAACATCATCTGATCCGAAAATCATCAAAGTACCATGTCCAGCTCCATCTTTGGTATCACGAGCAAACTCAAGAGCAATGATTTCAGTATTGGTGGCTTTGATTGCTTCATCACCTGATACAATATGAAGACCAGAGCCGACTCTGCCCCCAATAATACCAATAGAACGATAAGCTTTGCTCAAATTCATTTTTTTTGCAATACTTGGATCAATATTGGCGATAACTAAGCCAATAGTATCCCCAACAGATGTTCCGACAAATTCAGTAGCTTTTGGTATATTTTTCACAATAACGCCTCTTTAAAGTTGAAAGTGTTTTATTCTCATAAATTATAATAGAACAAAAAATAAAAGTCAATAAAATTATAAATATATATGTAGTATCTGCTTATTTATATGGTAGTGAACAAGATTATTTTGTAGCACCGTTTTTTATTAAAAATTCAGGGGCTTCAATATATCCAGATTCGGAAGCCAAATCTAGGGGCCTTTCCCCTTGTTTTGTTTTAGCATTAATATCAGCGCCACTTTTAATTAAAAGCTCAAGTAATAAGGGGCTACCACCTCTTACAGCAAAATGTATAGGAACATCGCCTTGACTATTTTTAGCATTGACATCAGCTCCCTTATCAATTAAATATTTAGCAAGTTTAATATTAGCAGTAAAAGCAACAATATGTAGAGGTGTTGTATATCCGTATGCTTTAGGATTGGTAGTATAACTATCTATTAAAAGTTTAACCACTTCTAAATGTCCATTTTCATAAGCAAATATTAGAGCAGATCGATTGTATTCATCGGTAGCATTAATATCGGCATCATTTTTTATTAAAAGTTTAGCCATTTCTAAATGTCCCTCTTTTGAGGCACTATGTAAAGGTGTTGTATATCCATATGCTTCAGCATTAACATTGGCACCTTTATCTATTAAGAGTTTTGCTATTTCTGTATACCCTTTATATGAAGCAATATGTAGAATTGTTGACTCACTAGTACTATCTATAGTATTAGCATCAGCACCCTTTTTAATCAAGGATTTGACTGCTTTTAGATCTCTATTTTCTGTAGCTTTTATCAAAGCTTCATCTATATCATTCCCATAACTAATAGAAGACAATAATATAAAAATTCCTAGTACTGAGATTTTATTCATTTTAGTACTCCTGTAATTTTAACTCTAAATAATCATAATAGAACAAAAAATAAAAGTCAATAAAATTGTAAATATTGCCTATCTACCATACCTTAGGACGGTTGTATTTATTTCTTTCATTTTTATATAAATTCATTGCTTCTGGATGAAGATTATTAAAAGGAGTCTCAGTATATTCAAAGGAAAGAGGAGTTGTCTGTCTGTTCTCAATGATCCTTTCTCCTGTAGGGTTATCATATCTATTATCGTGTATTTGGATTTTACTATCGTGGACTTCTTGAGAAACATTAACATCTCTTTTCGTATAGAGATCTGGGCTTCTATCATTGAGCCTTAATAGAGTTACATTATTAGCAGGATTTAGTGTTCCATCAATCCATGTTGTTTGTATATTTTTTTGAGATATTCTATTTCCTGAGACAACAATATATCTGAGTCTTTTTAACATTTCCTCTATTCCATCAGAATCATAGGAAGAATGATTTTCATTAACTTTATCACCCTTGGTAAAACACTCATCAAAGGTAATCCCCATAGTATAAGATCCTGTTGCATCGTTTAGTTTCAAATAGTTATTCATAACAAGCATATTACTAAAAGTTTTATCTAATTCTTTAGAACGTACCAAAATAATACCTGTATTTTCAAAAGAATTATTTATAATAGCAATATTAATACCACTTTTTAGTTTGAGTCCGCCTGATGCGTCATTAGCCCAGCCTCGAATAAGATTACCAGCAAACAATACATTTTTTGTTCCTCTGAGATAGGCAGCATGATCAAAAAATCTATTATCTCCCCCTCTTGGCATACCATTAGGAGTAGTAACTAAAGATTCTGTAGCATAAGATCTAGAAAACCAGCCATTAAAAAGATTGTTCACGATTTTTAGATTTTGAGCTACACTAGTAGGCACATTAACATTAGGGACAGTATTGATAGCAGTCGTAAAATAAACTTGGTCTGCAGGGTTTCCTGCTTTGTCAACCATTAAAGAGCTAGCTCTTGTTATTGTAGATTTTAAGTCTGCTGTTTTAGCAAATGATAGAGCTTTGTTGATTTCGGTGGTTCTCAAGCCAAAAATATTATCTGAAATGACAACATCAGATACTGTTGCAAAACGAATACCATACTGCCTACGTTTCATATATTCGTCAGTTTGAGCGGCTGCAGTTTGATGATTAAGTACAGGGCTATTTTTATAGGCTTCGAATTTGTTCTGAGAACGTAAAAAGACACTGTTTTTTATAGTGATATTGTCTGTGCTAGGGTTTCCAGAGTATTCTCCAAATTGAAGAAAGTAATCATCATTTAATTTACCAGATTTGTTAGGATAGTTATCATCAGTCGTACCATTATACACAAGATCATAAAAAATATTACTATCAAATTTTATATTTTCGGAACTTCCCTTTATTGACATTCTAACATTAGCCCAAGCAATATTATAAAAAGTTAAATTTTTTACACTATGACATTCTATATTTTTAGGGTATTCTTCTGCTTTGTTAAAACGAAAAATAGTATTACCTTTTGGATCACCATAAAAAACTTTGCCATTAAAATCAGATAATTTTAATGTCTTGAAATTATATTCACCTTTAGGAATAAACCAAATATGGATACTAGAATTATTTTTAATAATTGATGTGAGTTTTACTCCTGCATCTTGAGTCACATCAAGAGAAGGGAATAAACCATAATCAGCTACAGAGGGAGTACCTTGGGGGGGCTGTGCATCCATACCTTCAGTACTACCTAATATGGTACAGTGTGTAAATAGTATTAGTAATACAATAAAATATTTTTTCATTTTAAACTCCTGATATTTATACTAAATAATATTATAATAATTTTCTTTATTCTAATTATAGTATTATTTTAGAGTTTGTCAATATGTATTAGTAATAATTAATATATATTAATTATTTGTCAATATTACTTTGTTTAATCAAGAGATATAGCTATTATTTTTATGAAAAAGATTGATTTTTATAAAAATTTATGATATACTCAAAATATTCCTTGATTTAGGAAATATATTGGGAGGAGTAGAACTATGAAATTAATTAAAGTTTTATTTTTAGTGATATTATTTAATGGAGCCTCAAATATACATGCTGCTATTGGTATGCACAATTTTCAAATTAATGTTGGGGGTGGATATTCAGTAGGTTCTGTATATGATAGATTAATTTCTTCAGATTTAGGCTTTCGTGTAGATGTGCCTGGATATGATTTTAATGGTCCTATTTTTAAAACAGAAGTAGCTTATCTTTTACATGGTGTTCGTTCTAGTGGCTTGGTGAATGGCTTAGATATTCGTGCTAACTTTGTGATGTCATGGAAAGAAGGGCTTGTACTACAAAATCCTACGGGAAACATTACTCAATCAGGAACATCTCTAGGTGGTGGTTTGCAAATTGCTTATACCTTAGGAGTTCAACTAAAAAATGGAAGTCGTGTAATGTTTGACATTATAGGATTTGGTGCATCAATCCATAAAAATGATGCCACAAGAACAATTAACTATGTAGATGATAGAGATAGTAAAACTAAAAATATAAATATTTCTACTTCAGTTTCCTCGGAATATATTCTACCTGGTGTACACTATATTTCTAAAGGTGGTTTGACAGTAGGTGTTAGGAATATTCTACAAATGTCAGCATATACAAGTGATGATGTTAGTCCTCTTGAAGTTATGCCTCATTTGGAATTTGTTACTGGTGCGTATGTTGGCTTTACATTTGGCAAATAAATATTAGGAAGTATTATTATGAAATTATATTATTTAATGATTATGAGTGTATTACTTAGCTCTTGTTCTATTGATGAGTCAAGTATCATTTCAGATAAAGATGGTGATGGGCTAAGTGATGGGTTTTTTGGAGAAGTTTATGAAGATAGAAAATCATCAACTTTTCATAATCTTATAGGTGACTTAATATCTGATTCTTCTTCAAGAGCAACATGGTATAAAGGGGATGAAGCTATCAAATTACAAAGTATATGGACTTCTTCATATGAGAAGCAACTAATAAAAGATGGTGTTACTTATCAATGGGAAGAAACTTCCTTTAATAAAAAATATTCTATTTATCAGAAAATGACAGCAGACAATCCAACTTTCGGTACAGGCACCTATGTAGTGATGATAGTAGAAGCTATTCCTATTTTTGATGAGAATCCAGCTGTATTACTAATTTCAAAAGATCCTGTTTTTAACGATATAGCAGATGCTAAAGCTTACGCTGATAATAATTTAATACCAGAACTATCTATCTCTGTTCCTTTCCTTGATTTAGTATTTGATCCAGATACTCTAGTAATAGAAGATCACAATATGGTAGAGCATTTAGCAGCGATAACAGCTGAATATGAGCTTTTAGAAATCTTTGGAAGTAAAACTTATATAAACAAAAAAGAATTATTAGAACCTTATGGGTATCATATATTATTAAATTAATTATTAATTATAAACTAAAATCCTCTACATAATTATGTGTAGAGGATTTTTATTTTTAAAGAATTATTTTCTAAAATAAGAGGAAACTATTGTAATTCATCATAAGGCATTATATAATAAATAATACTCAGAGCATAATATAAAGAAGCTCATTGACTTAATATCTTTGGAGGCTATTATGATTCAGATTAAAAGAGAACAATGTGTGGAAAATTTCGATCAGGCATTGTCAGCTCATCTTAATAAAGTTGATTATATAGAATTATGTGATAATCTTGCAGTAGGTGGGACTACTCCTTCTTATGGGGTTTTACAACAATGTCAAAAAATGATTTCAACGCCAATGACCGTACTTATTAGAGCTAGAGGTGGAGATTTTATTTATACAGATGAAGAAATTGAAATCATGAGTAATGATATTCAAGTATGTAGTCAACTAAAATACGATAGTATTAGAGTAGGGGCGATAACAAAAAATAATACTCTAGATGAAAAGGCGATGACACTATGGAAAGAAAGAGCTAAATCAATGGCGGTGAGTTGTCATATGGCTTTTGATATACTTGATAATTACGAATATGCGATAGATCAATTAGTAGCGTGGGGTTTTGATGCTATTCTTACTAAAGGACATGTTACCCAAAAAGCTCCTCAAAATCTGGAAAATCTAAAAAAATTAGTCACCTATGCTGGAGATAGAATTTGTATTATTCCTGGCGCTGGTATCACTAAAGAAAATTATCAAGATATTGCCAAACAAACTGGGGCAGATAGAATTCATGGTACAAAAATCAGATAATGTTAATAATACCTTTAGTATATGATATAATATATAAAGAAAGTAAAACTATTATATAGTAAAGGAACAGTAGGTGAATAAAAAATCAATTTTTGATTAGATTTTAATTTGTTAATTATTGTTATATAGGGGAGTTGCTATTAGTGTTTTTGCTCCTATATTTCTACCCCCCATAATTTGCCATTGAGGCACTACTGTGGGGATTAAAGCTAAAGCTTTTTATTTAGATAACTAAAAAATAGTAAAAGCCCATAGAGTTTGTATTGCTTATATTTCGACAGTAAAATCTTAAATATTCTCTATCTAACACCAATTACTCGAAATTATACAAACAGCTATGAGCAATTATATAAATTTACCGAGCAATCGGTATTAAAACAAGTCGGTACATACTTTAAAAATAAAAAAGAATTATCCAAAGATAATCCAATGCTAATTTAAAAGCATAAGATAGAAAATAGACTATTTCTAGACTGCTGAAGTATAAGTATAAATATTATAACGTAGAGATAGTTTTTGTCAATAGAAATTTTGTTTTAAGATAATATTTTATTTTTATAGTATACTAACAATATTTATTCAATACAGATCGAATAGCTCCTGTACCTGCTATCATCTCAATGAAATATGCTTCGACTTGATCTCCAAGATCTACTTGATATAAGTCAATTCCAAAAATGCTTTCATCTTGAAGTAGAGGACGGATTTGAGATACATCTGTATCGCCAAATTTTATGTTTTTGACATATACTTGACTAGACTCTAGTTTAGGATCTGGACTGCAAGTAAAAACAGCACCTTTATCATCAATACCCATTAAGTATCTTACCCATCCAGCAAGAACTAGAGGAATAAATTTTAGGCTTGTTACTTCTTTTGTAGTATCATTGATATATGCTTTTATTGTTTCTCCAAAACGAATAGGAATTTTTAAAGAAGTGTCACAGGCAATCCTTTGAGGGGTGTCAGGTACAAAAGGATTTGGAAAACGTTTTTCAATAACTTCATCAATAAATTTTTTAGGATCAATAATTTTAGGATCAACAACAACAGGTA
>CAMQSH010000103.1 GCA_947036575.1 uncultured Brevinema sp.
ATTTTCTAAAATAGCTGCTACGATAATAGCCTTATGCAAGGGATCTACTATAGTAGAGTGAGCTTGAGAAGTTGTAACAGTAGGCGCTACTATCTCCGTATTAGTAGGTGCAATCATAGCTACCTTTTCTCCTGGAATAAAACGAAATAAACCCAAAATAATTGTTAATAATACTAATACAAAAAAGACTGTACCCATTCCCACAAGAGTAATAAGAACTGTATCTGCAACTGTAAGTATGTCTCCAAACATTTGTTACTCCTTATGGTAATATTTCTACTTCTATACAATCTGTATGTTTTTTAGCTTCTAAATAAGGTTTTGTTATTTGTGGAAATAAAATACAAGATAGTAATTCTTCATCGTTATCAACGATATCTGCAAATTCTTTACGCGCATTTACCAGTTCTGGTTTAACTAATGCTGCTGGTGATCCTGTATAATACTCTTCTGTACCACAAATTTTTAACATAATTTCAGGTTTGATAGGTACAGGACTTTTACCATAAAATCCACTGATATAATCTTTAGCCTCTTTGGAACAAATTTTATATCGTTCCCCAAGTAAAACATTCATAACCGCTTGTGTTCCTACGATTTGGCTGATAGGTGTTACTAGTGCTGGATAACCAAAATCTGCTCTAACTCTTGGGATCTCTCTAAGAACTTCTTCATATTTATCTATTGATTTTTGAGATGTTAGTTGAGAAACAAGATTACTAAGCATTCCTCCAGGTAATTGATATTCAACAAGTTTTGGTTCTGTAAAATAAGATTGAATATTGATTAATCCTTCATCTAAATATTTGTTTCTTAATGATTTGAAGTATTCTGCTATTTCAGAAAGTAGTTCTTGATTTAATGTTGTAGGTCTATCACTACCTTCAAAACATTTAACAATACTTTCTGTTACCGGCTGAGCAGAACCACCACCTAAAGAAGAGATAGCAGTATCAATAGAATAAGCCCCAGCATCTGAAACTCTTTTATAGAGAATAGATCCAAGTCCAGCAGTATCATGAGTATGTACAATAATAGGCATATCTGGCATTTCTTTTTTTATTGCTGAAACTAGTTTAAACCCTGTTTCTGGTAATAAAATACCAGCCATATCTTTGATAGCAATCTCATCTGCACCTAGATCTCTATACTGTTTTGCTAAATCAACAAAAAATTCAATTGAATGCACCGGACTAATAGTATATGACAATGCAGCTTGAGCAATTCCACCATATTTTTTTACAGCTTCTAAAGGGATTCTAATATTTTCGATATCATTTAAAGCATCAAAAATACGAACAATATCAATGCCATTTTCTATAGCTTTTTGAATAAATAAATCAACAGTATCATTCGCATAATGTCTATATCCAACAAGCGTTTGACCTCTTAATAGCATTTGTAAAGGTGTTTTTTTTACACATTTTTTTATTTCTTTTAATCGGTCCCATGGATCTTGATTTAAAAATCTCATTGCAACATCAAAAGTTGCACCACCCCACATTTCTAAAGATCTATACCCTACTTCATCCATTTTTTCTAAAATAGGTAACATATCTTCAGTAGGCATTCTTGTTGCCAATAAGGACTGATGTCCGTCACGAAGAACTGTTTCTGTAATATTAATCGTGTTCAAATTCTCCCCCTATACTATATTTTTATATTTATATCTTTCTAATAACTCATTAGTCGTTCTATATGATATACCCTTTTTCAATTTATGTCAATATCTTCGTTAAAGAAATTATATTTTGTACTGTACTCATCTCTTTTATGATAATAAAATATAAAAAATAAAAGACATACTAGAGTTCTAATATGTCTTTTATTTTTTATAAAATATGTATTTATTCTTAATTCCATTCTAATATTTTTGCTAAAAAGGAAGTCAATTCAGTACTTTGAGGATTATTAAAAAAGTGCTCACTGCAATTATACTCTACGATATTACCATTATATAAAAACATCACTCTTTCACAAGCTAATCGTGCGAATCCCATTTCATGAGTAACAACAATAATATTTTGCCCTTCTACTGTTAGCTCATTAATCATATCAAGTACTTCTGATGTATATTCTGGATCTAATGCCGATGTAGGCTCATCTAATAATAATAATTCAGGATTAACAATCACTGCTCTAGCTATAGCTATACGTTGACATTGTCCCCCTGATAATTGATGAGGATATTTGTGGGCATCTTCTAATAGACCAAAACGTTCTAATAATTCATTTGCCTTTTTGGTAGCATCTAATATTGTAAAGTTAAAAACTTCTGTTAAAGGTAAAATAATATTTTGTAGTCCTGTTAAATGAGGAAATAACCCATTACTTTGAAAAACAAAACCTATTTTTTTGTGCCATTCATTATGCTCTTTAAAATCAATCCTATTTTGATTAAAATAAAAATCTCCAGAGCTCGGATATAACAGTCCTCCTAAAATCCTAAGTAAAGTAGATTTTCCACCACCAGAAGGACCTATAATAGCAAGAGATTTACATTCATCTTCAAAATTAATATTGTTTAGCACTTTTTTTTCATCTGAAAAAAAGTGATTTAGGGAATCTAATTTAATGTGCATAACTATATTTTTTCTCCAAATATTGACTAAGCGCAATCACAGGAAAAGTTAATATAAAATATAACAATCCTAGAAATAGATAATTCTCAAATAATGCATAATTTATTGAACTTATTTCTTGTGTGGTTTGTGTTAGTTCTATTATTGCTACTACAGATAGTAAGGAGGAATCTTTTATGATAGAAGCAAACTGACCTGCTAAAGCTGGCATTACTCTAATAATTAATTGAGGAATAATAACTAAATTAATTGTTTGTTTTTTGGAAAGTCCTATAGCCTGTGCTATTTCGTATTGTTGCTTATCTAGTGATGCTAAACCACCACGAATGATTTCACTGATATAAGCCCCTTCAAATAGAGATAGTATTAAAATACCTGCGACATACCTATTTTCAACACCCCATGCTGTTCCAACAATATAGTAAAAGAAAAATATCTGTACTAATAAAGGAGTACCTCTAATTATCTGTGTATATAATCTACAAAGATAAGATATCAGTAAAATTTTAGACCTAACACCTATTGCTGTAAATGTACCTATAATCATACTAGAAATCAAAGAAAAAAAGCTAATCACTATAGTCATTAGAAATCCATGTTGAAATCGATTTTTATATTCAAGTAGAATAGAAAAATCTAGAGTTAGTCCTAGTTTACGAATAGTTAACCATGAAAAAGCACTTATTATGATTAATAATAAAAATATATTACTTAATTGATATAGCTGTGAATGTTTTCTTGTTAATAATTTGCTACTCATTCATCAAACCTCCCCCATTACGTTTTACTCTAATTTAATATACTAAGATTAAAAGAAAAATTCCAATCCATATTTATCAAATTCTGCCTTTTCTACATTTAAATGTTTTTTGGTAATTTTTGAAAAACCATCACTTGCTTTGAATTCTGTAAGAAATTTATTAATATCTGTTTGTAACTGAGTATTACCTTTTTTAATCCCTATTCCCCATACATCAATATCTTCTTCAGCAATATCAAGTGCTACAATTTTTGTAGTAGTAGGATTTAAGTTATAATTTTTTAAAATTGTCAATTGATCGTATAAAACAGCATCTGCTTTACCTTGTACTACTTCTATAATAGCCGCACTTTCACTAGCAAAAGAATTGATCTTTGCGTTTGTTAGATGTTTTTGTGCAAACAAAAATGGTGTTGCTCCTTGTTTAACTGCTACGACTCTATCCTTGTGATTTAAATCTTCTAAAGAATTTACAGGAGAATCAATATTTACAAGCATTGCAAGTGTTGATTGAGAATATGGATCTGAAAAATCAATTTGTTTGTTTCTTTCATCTGTAATTGTTAATGAAGAGAGAATAATATCGATTTTCCCAGTCTGTAATGCTGGTATTAATCCAGCCCATGCAATATTTTCAATTACAACTTCTTTACCTAAATATGCCCCTAATTCACGAGCAAGATCAACACTCACTCCCATAGGATTACCATCATTATCTTTTGTTTCAAATGGTGGGTAAGCTAATTCCATACCAACAAATAATATATCAGAATTTTTCTGAGTACAAGATCCTAGTGCAATGGTTACAAATAGTACCATAATGTTAAATGTTTTCACATTAAGACTCCTAAATTTATATTTTATTATAGCATGTTTTTAATGTTTTTCATATTTATTTATTAAAGCTATTAAATAAATATACTTAAAATATTCAAATAAAAAAACTTCCCTAAAAAATTAAGGAAGTTTTTTGTGTTATTATTTTTAAAGAGCTTTAAGAATTGTCTTGGCTAATTTTTCACCTGTCCAACCAAAAATATCTAATAATTGAGAGAAAGTTCCAACTTGTCCAAAGCTTTCTGCTCCGATTTGTTGAAGTTTAACAGGATGATGTGCTACTAATACCTCTGCTATAGCAGACCCTAACCCACCTCTAATATTATGATCATCTAAAGCTACCAAGTGTTCACATTCTTTTGCTGCCTTGATGATTATATCTTTATCAATAGGTAAGATAGTAAAAAGATCTATAACTCTTACACTTTTACCTTGAGCTTCTAAAATATCGACTGTATCTAATGCTTGTGAGACCATTGCTCCAGAAGCAAAAATACAAATATCTGTTCCTTCTCTAACAGTAATGCCTTTTCCTATTTCAAAACTCATTCCTTCCTGATAAACCTTAC
Source organism: uncultured Brevinema sp. (assembly GCA_947036575.1). Classification (GTDB taxonomy): domain Bacteria; phylum Spirochaetota; class Brevinematia; order Brevinematales; family Brevinemataceae; genus Brevinema_A. Next base: position 4,749 of record CAMQSH010000103.1, read on the forward strand.
GAGATGATCTTCTTGCAAAACGAACATAGTTGAGCCCTTTCATATTTTGTCCAAGTTCTTTTGCAATAGCATACATTTGAACAGAATCACAAATATCAAATACTCTTGTATTACTTAATGCTCTGAACATCGCAATATCTTCAAAAGTAGTATGAGTACCACCATTATAAGCAGTTGTAATTCCTGGATCTGTCCCTAAAATAACCACTGGAATATCGGCATAGGCTGAGCTTACAACAGCTTGATCAAAACACCGTCTTGATGCAAATGGAGCAAAACTATGTACAAAACATTTATAACCGGTAACACCTAAGCCTGCAGCCATACTAATAGCCTCAGCTTCCATGATTCCAATATTAAAAAAACGTTCTGGAAATGATTTTTTGAATACCCCTGATCCACTAGAACCTACTAAATCTGTATCAATAAAGCAAACTTTATCGTCTTTTTTTGCAATTTCAACAATACCTTCTAAACAGGCTGTTCTTAATTCTTTTGTATCTATTATATTTTCTTTTACTATCATATCTAATCCCTTATAATCCAGCTTTTTCAGCATAGTATTTTTTAGCAATATTTAGAAATTCTTTTTTCTCATCTGTATCAATTCTCAAATGATGATCATCAATACTTTCTAAGTATTCAACACCTTTACCTTTAATAGTATCCATCACAATAGCTGTTGGTTTTGATTGCTTCTGTGCCCTAAGGATTTGCTCTCTGATTTGTTGCTGATTATGTCCATCGATACGTACAGTATTCCATCCAAAAGCATTAAATTTTTCTACAAAATCGAATGATTCACAAATATCAGCTGAAATTCCATCCAATTGCTTTTTGTTATTATCAACAAATACAATTAAATTATTTAGTTTTTGATGCGCTGCTACTTGAATAGCTTCCCAGCATTGACCTTCATTGAGTTCTCCATCTCCAACAATACAATATACTTTTTGATTTTTATTTTTCAATCTTGCACCTGTTGCAATACCTATGGCTGCACCAAATCCTTGAGCTAAGCTTCCTGCTGTCATATCTACGCCAGGAGTTTTAAGTCTATCTACATGAGAAGGTAAGGTAGTCCCAGGTTGATTTAGCGTATGTAATAACTTAGTATCAAAAAAACCTCTAAAGGCAAGTGTTGCATAAAGAGCAGGCCCTGCATGTCCTTTACTCATTACAAAATAATCTCTTTCATCCCATTTTGGATTTTTAGGATCAATTTTTAAAAGTCCTTCTTCTGGAGTATACAAAACTGCTAAACAATCAACAACAGAAAGTGCTCCCCCTATATGTCCAAAACCTATATTCATGATCATATCTATTGTATAGTATCTAATCCCATGAGCAAAATTTTCTATCGTCATTATGTTACCCCTCTAACTTAATTGTATTTATAATTATTATATTATATTATATAAATACATTTTGTCAATCTAAAAAAATTAATCTATTAAAGTTAGCTATAAGAACTTATTTTGACAAAAATAATAAAAACATATATAATGTATTTACTGAATTTAAGGATATTAATCATGTTACAAATTTTATTAGCACTTTTTCTCTCTACATTATCATTTCCAGTACTATCATCTGCTCAAACAGACAATGAATACTATGCTACAGGAGAATACTACGATAATGAATATTATACTGAAGACACTTATACCGAAAGTGAATATTATGATGAAGATACTTATACTGCTGAAGAATATTACAATGATGCTGACTATACTACTGAAGAAGAGTATTATAATGGAGAATATACCGAAGATACATATGATTATGAAACAGCACCTACAAAAGTATTAGAAGTTTTACCTACTACTGCTACTAATAAAACTATCTATATGCCCCCATATAAAACACTTGATTTTAGAAACTTAAAAACTAAAAAAACACCAAAACTACTTAGCTCTGAAGGTATGCTAAAAAATTTAGATAAAAGTTATTGGCTATTAAAATTTTATGGACATCCTGATATTACTATTTATAAATATATTGAATTATCTATTGAAGATTCTCAAATGAACATTCAACTTTTAGATTATACAGATTCAGTTGTTGAAAATAATACCCACCAACTTACTCCTATAAAAATGTTTAAACCTAACGAAGGAATCTTTGCTTATCCAGATAAAAATGGTAATTTATATTTTATGTACCTCAACCTATTCTTACCTCATTTATTAGCAATGAAAATGACAAGTTCTTTTGAAGAAGCTGAACTAATGTCTAAAAAAAGTCTTACTGAATTAGGCGTATTTGTATTAAGATAAAAA
>CAMQSH010000104.1 GCA_947036575.1 uncultured Brevinema sp.
ATACCTTGAAAATTTCTTGGCGTAATTCGGATAAAGAAATACGATTTTTATAATCCAACATCTTGAAAAGAGTGCTTTCTATCCAAAAACGTTCAGATGTCTCTTTTTTTAGAGTATCACATAAATCTAAGGATAAGTTTAACAAAGTTAGTACTTGTGATTCTTCTAATTCGTCCAATACCCCTACTAGGATATCGTATTTTTCTTGGCTAAGATCTAATAGTGTATGATTTGGAGGTAATTTTTTAACTAACAAAGCTTTTCTTAAAAATTTAGTGAAGTTTTCGGCGAAAGACATCCCATCACCGACTTCCATAAGATAAACATTAGCTTGTTCTAAAATAGTAACTATATCTTGAGTGATGAGTGCTTGCACGATCTTTTCGAAGTAGATAGTGTCTGGAACGCCCAGTACTTCACGTGTGGCAGTTAGAGTGAGATTGCCTTGAGAGTACAAAATCACTTGATCTAAAATCGTCTGAGCATCACGCATAGAACCATCACCAGCGTTGGCGATCTCTTCTAAGGCTTCTCTTTCGTAGGTGTAGCCTTCATTCTCTAAAATAAAAGCCAATCGTTCCATTAATATTTCTAGAGAAATTCTTTTTAATAAATAATGTTGACATCGAGATCGTATCGTTGGCAATACTTTGTTTGATTCTGTAGTAGCAAGCATAAAAATCACATGACTCGGTGGCTCTTCCAAGATTTTGAGCAAGGCATTAGATGCTTCTTTGGTAAGCATGTGCACTTCATCGATGATAAATATTTTATATTTTAAGGACAAAGGCGTATAGATAGCATTATCACGAATTTCACGAATTTGCTCAATACCTCTATTAGAAGCACCGTCAATTTCTCGTACATCCAGCGATTGCCCAAGAGTGATTTCTTTACAAGCAGCACATTCTCCGCAAATATTAGGACTATGAATACAATTTAGTAATTTTGATAAGATACGAGCTGTACTAGTTTTACCCACCCCTCTCGGTCCTGAAAATAAATAAGCATGAGGAACTTTGCCACTGTTAATGGCATTGGTGAGTGCTGTCGTAACATGTTCCTGTCCAACAACTTGTGAAAAATCCTGTGGTCTCCACTTACGTGCAGTCACTTGATAATTTGTCATGTTATCCTCAATATATATTATAAATATACCTCATATTATAGTACTATTTTTTAATAAATTTCAAGGATTTTGACGGAAATAAATAAGATATTTATCCCATGCGATATCTAAATATTAATCATCTAAGTGATATTTTTGTATGATATATTTGTATCGCTTGGTGTATTCGGTGTGATAGGATTTGTTTTTGGGGAGCCATGAAGAAATAGACTTACTTCCTTTGGATCGATTGCATGTTTTTGAAACGAGAATGAGATTTTCTGTATCGTTGGCGAAAGACTTTTTTTGTTGAGGTGTCCATAGATATCCGCCTAATTTGTGAGCTAGACTCAGGGGGACGATGTGATCGACTTCGAGATCATCGGGTTTATAAAAAATTTTACCGCTATAAGGATCATAGAAAAAAATAAAGAATTTCCTAGCAACACCATGATTGTATTGGTAGTCATCTCTGTTGTAATTATCTTTGGAGTAAGTAGATAGAACTAATACAAAAATCAAAACAAAGACTTTGGCAATATATCTCATTTTACTCCTCCCTAATAATAAAAAAGTGATAGGTGGCTTGTTATTTGAAGAAGAACTACTCAGAGTATTCTTCCCCCCAATTTCATAAAAAACCACCTATCACGATTGAAAAAACCCTCATGATTTGCCATATAGGCACTACTATGAGGGTTTTATTTTGATAGAATAAGGAACTCTTGCTTAAAAAAAATTATTTTTAAGCTGAGTAAGACAATAGAGTCGATAATTTCACTATATTTATTATCTCGCTATTTTCTAATCAATAAAGCCCATAACAGCTTGTATTTGACAATATCTCACTAGAATTAAAGTCTTAAATATTTCTATCTAATACCCAGCTCATGGAAATATACAAACTGCTATGAGCAATTAATATAAATTTATCCATGAGCTGGATAAAACACAAAATAAATGTGCAAAAAAAGTAGTATCTACATGCATGACACGAATGTGTCCTCAAAATAAAAAAGAATTATCAGAAGATAACTCAATACTATTTTAAAAGCATGAGATAGAAAATTACTAGACTATTGCTAATCTAATGAGATATTGTCATATTTATTATAACTTATATTAAAATTATTGTCAATAGGTATTTAATAAGTTATAATGAGATGATAATTAAAATTTTGAGGGTATGAGAATGGCAGATGAAAATATATACAGTTTTGAAGATATCCATACATTAGATTCATTAGATTCATATTTTTGTGTCGATTTAGCTAGACAAAGAGTAAAATATAGAGATAAACATGGCACAGACGCTCCAGATAGTGAATTGGCTCTTAAGATAGGCACATTAGATAAACCTTATGGACAGAATTTTTTCTATATTTTATCCCATTAAATATAGATGGTTTGATCTGTTTATTTACCCAAAAACTTAATATTGGATTAAAAATCTGGAGTAGTTGTTGGTATATGCTAGGCAAGATATTTATCCCTTATGGAGTTTACGAAGTCATCAAAGCATTTAGAAAATATAGATAAATATCCAATAAAAAAGCCCCCTAGATGTAGATGGCTTTTTGTATTGTGTACAGTTATATATTATTAAAAATTCATTAGGTTTTATTGTCGTGCATCAGGATTTTTTTCTGTGTGTTTTTTCCAATCCCCTTCTTTAATAAAAACTAAAATAGAAGGATCCACATCAGGATTTTTCATATTATAAAAATATACAGGTAGTTGCTCTTGTTTTTTTGTTTCTGTATTAAAGACAGAGCTTGTTATTTTATCATATTCATTAGTTAGATTGTTTTCTCCAAAATAACACTCCAATTCATCAAGAGTCTGCATAATAGCTTTCACATCACCTTTTAAGGTCATGATTTCACCAACAACTTCATTTGTTCCTTGAAGTAATGCTGGATATCCCAATCCTTTTAACTCAAATAACTCACCTCTCACTGTACCTACTTCGTTTTTCACTACCTGTCCAGTAAGATATTTTTCGTAATTGTGGAATCCTTCTCTCAATGATCCATATACAAATATTTTTGACTCTGTATTATTCGTTCCACAAGAAGCAATCCCCAAAATACACAATATAACTAGTATAAATTTCATCGTAACCTCTTTAATTGATTTTATCTATTTTAACTTATATTAAAATCATTGTCAATACTAATAAAATATTATATAATCAAAAAAAATGAATTCTGTGGATAAATATCTTTACAACATATAAAAAAAAACCCTTCAATTCAAGAGGGCTTTTTTTGTATACTATTTAGACTTAATAAATAGAGGTAAATATCTATTGAGTTGTGCTGAAATTTCATCCACTAAAGAATATGTATTACGACAAAGCCCCCATTCGTATAAAAATCCTCGAAAAAACACGATGAGCGTATTTGTTATTTTTTGTTCTGATTCTTGGACTAATAATAAATCTTGTATCTGCAATTCTTTAATACACTTACAAATTTCTTTGTATAGATTCTTATCTTGAGAAAGAAGAAAATTATCATGAGCTATGATATTATGGATAAAAATCTCTAAAATAAGATCTGGTCCCAATTGTTCCGCAATATAACAAAACTCAAGAAAAATAAATATAATTTTTTCTTGAGAATAAGATAAGGTGTTTTCATTGATATTTTTTACAAATTGTTCTGAGTATAAATCTAAAATTTTAACAATAATCCCTTGTTTATTATCAAAATAATGATAAAAACTACCTATAGAAACATCCGCTTGAACACAAATATCTTTGATTTGAAGTTTTTGAAAAGATTTAATCTCTAGTAATTGTAAAGTCGCTTGAATAATTTTTTGCTCTGTTTGTATTGCTTGATCTTTTCTTGATAACTTTTCCATTAATTACCTCTACATAATAATTTTTATTTATATTATTATAATCAAAATATTGACAAATTGCAATGAATATTGTAGAATATATTCATAGAATATATTCTATGAATATTAAAGGAGGCAAAAATGGCCCTTAATCATTTTAAAATATTAAGCTTACTACTTGTACTAACAACGATATCTTGTTCAAAAGATACTGGTAATCTACAAAAAGAAGCAAGTGATATCACCAAAAAAGTAAACTCTACACTAGCTCAGTATCTACCTTTCGAGAATACAGAGGACTTTGATGCTGCTCAAAAAGGATTTATTGCTAATTCTGAAGGAAGTATGAGTTTTACTTTTATTTCTAATCAAACCACACCGAGTACGGTGAATCCTTCTCTTTGGAGACAGTCTCAACTAAATAACATCTCTGGATTATTTGAAGTTACTCCTGGTATTTATCAAATTAGAGGATTTGATCTTGCTAATATTACTTTTATTAAAGGTAATACAGGTTGGATAGTTGTTGACCCTCTAACAACTACAGAATCTGCTCAAAAATCCTTGGATCTCTTCAGAAAACATAAAGGAAATGCCCCTATAACAGGTATTATTTTTACCCACTCTCATATTGATCATTTCGGTGGTGTTAAAGGAATTCTTTCAGAAAAAGATATAAAAAATGGTGTGCCTATTGTCGCTCCTGAACATTTTTTTGAAGAGGCTATATCCGAAAATCTTTTAGCTGGTAATGTAATGGGACGGAGAGCTTCTTATATGTACGGAAACCTACTCCCAAAAGATGAAAAAGGAAGTGTTGATGCTGGGTTAGGTAAAGGTGTTGCTGTAGGAACGCCATCTCTTGTAAAGCCAACAAAAACTATTTCTAAAACTGGAGAAAGATACTTTATAGATGGAATTGAATTTGAATTTTTAATGGCTCAAAACACAGAAGCTCCTGCTGAATTTATGTTCTATATGCCAAAATATAAAGCAGCATCCAGTGCTGAAGTAATCAATCATACACTTCATAATTTGTCTACCTTGAGAGGAGCAAAAACAAGAGATTCTCTTTTATGGGCTAAAGCAATTCAAACTTCTAAAGCCTTTTTAGCAAATAGAACCGATACATTATTTGGTTCTCATCATTGGCCTACTTGGGGACAAAATAATATCGATGAATTTTTAACAAAGCATGGAGATTTATATAAATATATCCACGATCAAACACTAAGAATGGCAAATATGGGTTATACCTTGATAGAAATCGCAGAAGATATCGTTATTCCAGATAGTTTAGCTAAAGAATTTTATAATAGAGGATATTATGGAACGATAAATCATAATATAAAAGCTGTTTACGATTTTTATTTTGGTGCTTGGTGGGACGGAAATCCTGCTAACCTATACAAATTGCCTCCTGTTGATGTTGCTAAAAAATACGTTAAATTTATGGGCGGAGAAGACAAAGCTATCACTATGGCTCATAATTCTTTCCAAAAAGGTGAATATAGATGGGTTGTAGAAGTTATGAATCATGTTATCTTTGCTAATCCGAATAATCAAAAAGCTAAAAATTTAAGTGCTGACGCTATGGAACAATTAGCGTATCAATCTGAATCTGCTGTTTGGAGAGCTTATTTCTTAACAGGAGCTTTAGAATTAAGAAATGGCGTACAAGTACTACCTACTCCTCAACCTGGGTCTCCTGATATGATTAAAGCGTTACCTTTTAGTAATTTTTTAGATTTTTTAGCAGTACGCTTGAACCCTAAAAAATCAACAGGTATAAATTTATCAATAGCTATGAGCATAGGTACAAACAAATACACAATCACTATTGAAAATTCTGTGCTAAAATATCAAATAGGATTACAGTCTGACGCTGATTTGTCTATTACTATGTCAAAAGATATCTTTGATCAGTTACTTCTAAAACAGATAAGTCTTGCTGATCTAGGAGATAAAGATGCCACTGTTTCTAACAAAGAAGAATTTCAAAAATTCATGTCTCTCTTTGATGACTTTGAGTTTTGGTTTAATATTGTAACCCCGTAATATATCTTATTTTAAAATAACAAAAAACAAGTCCTTTTATTATGAGAGGGCTTGTTTTAGTATACATACAATGAAAGTTGATTAATAAAACAAAATATAAATTACCTATAAATTTATATTTTTAATATATCTAAATAAAAAACACACACTAAAAGTGTGTGTTTTTTAATAATAATAGATTATTATTTATTTGTAAGTAGTGATATTTTTTTAGATACAGTTATAAGTGGATTATAATAAGGGTTGCTTGAATCAGCTACAGAGTCCTTATTTCCTACTTGAGTGTGAGCTAAGTACTCATCTGAATTTATACTATAATTTTTATGAAGAATAAAGTATGTCTTATTAGCTATCAATCCTGAATTCTGTTGAGACAATGTTAATCGAACCATTTCGTTTCCTTCGCTATCTTTTCCTGCAGCTTCAAAACTAATAGTTGCATATCCAGTTTCCATTGGCTTCATTTGTTGATGTTGGTCTACAATAGAAAAGAAGTAAGTTTGTGGTTCTAAGCCAGGTGTATTGTTATTACTTTCCATAGCAACAAGTTGAATATGATAATCGTAAACAAAATCAGTATATCTAAGTAAAGTTGTAGGAACTTCTCTTACATTAGGAATCCCATCACCATCATCCCAAGAAAAATAAAGTTCTGATTTAATTAAATCAGATTTAAATTTTGATACTATATCACCATAAACTGAACTAGTAGAAACTGAGTCCATAGAAAATGAGTCATTAGAAACTGTACCTAAAGATTTGATAGAATCGTTAGCAACAGCTGATCCCTCAAGATTTTCAGTTTCTGATGTTGCTACAGTAGAACATCCTGCAATAGCTATGATAAACATAGGCAATAATTTTTTGACCATAATAGGCTCCTTGTGTATTAATACTTATTTTAATATAAATAAGTATTTGTAATTGTAATTTAAAAATACTAATAGTAAATATAAATAATGAATATGTTTTAATATAAATGATGAATATGTTTTAATATAAAT
>CAMQSH010000105.1 GCA_947036575.1 uncultured Brevinema sp.
TTGAGAGAAATTGAGAAAGCCGGAGTTGAGTGGTAAAGACTTCTTTACTTGGGTAAAACAGGTTACATGAAAAAAGTCTGAGTTGGTTTGCAAAAGAACTGACCAGACATGCCTTACAGGTGGCTTATAACTGCTTACATTTGTGACGTCATTCTCATCTTCTCCTGTACACTGTACCACTCTGTACTACACAATTCCTTAATAGGTATAGTCCTGTACATCTCCCAAACTCATGTTACGCAACAGATAATCCATACATGGTTCTCAAACAGCAGAGCAGGTCTCTCAGTTGTGCCTGGTTCTCCTTCACTCTGTGTACGCCATGGGCCGTGGCTCTCACTGTAAACCTTATGTCTAAGTCACACTATGTGAGGAAAGCACTCCTTTATTAAATGTTTTTAGCCACACTTATTTAATTCATATAGCATACATGGCAAGATATTGACTACATAATACTTAACAAATTTCTCCCATATATCCCCCCTTTGAGGCTTTACAAAGTCTCAAGAAATCCAATGAACAATTTAAAAACTAATCTAAACTACTTGCCGAACTGCTAGATGAATTATCAATATTCACATTTGATTACCTGGAAAAAACATACTTCATTGAACATATTAGGACTTTCAACCTAACTGGTTTCAGGGCTCTCAACCTGTGTTTATTCAGGACTCTCAACCTGTGTTCATCATGAAGCTAAAAAAAGATGACCAAATGTGATATACCTTTAAGTGTTTCCAACCTTCCAATTGGTATCAATTACATGGTGATAAAATATAAAAATGAAAAAACCTCTTATATGGGGATCATCAAAATGTAAAACAACATCCAACAATCATAATAATATTCAATATAATAAATGTAATTAATCAACAAAAACAGTTATAAATGTTATGTAGGCAGTGGCATGATAATTAAAGTAGAGCTTTGCATATGTTGTTTCCTTAATAAGTGACATATATGAATACACAGTGTGACATAAAAATTCAAACTAAAAACAAACATAATCATACAGCATGTCAATGGTTAATATGATTGTCATGCATTTGTGTCTAAGTGTATTCATGGCTTTCCGGTGTCATTGGCTAGTTCTGCTCCCATCACCATCCTCAGCTTCTGCACTTCTCCAAAGTCCTAGTGTTCAAAGTCAGATGGACAAGGAGAGGTTACTAGCATAATCACATGTAAGTCCCCTTAAGGCTAGGTCAAGCACTCATCTGCTTGACCTCCAGCATGGCCTTCAACATGGCCTCTAACTCGGCCTCCTTAGTTTCATCATCACTCCCATTCTGGTCCCCAACATATTCCCATTCCACTTGTGTTGTCTCAACTGTACCCCTTAGTGCGACAATCATCTGCTTATCCAATCTAGAAGCTATCATGGACCTTAGTACGGGAATACAACAACAAAAAATCAATCCCAATATTGTGACTACAATCAAAACAATTACTCCTACTTTAGCCAGTATCACTCCCCATTTTCCCATTTTCAATTCCAGCCATGTCAACCAGTCTTTCCCATGTCCTGCGTTGTCTTTAACCTCCTGTCTTAGTCTTTTAAGTTTATTCATGGCTAGAGTGAACGACCCCTCGGGAGCGGTATTGTTTGGGATAAATGTGCAGCACATTTCTCCTATAAGTGCACAGACTCCTCCTTTTTCCGCCAACAACCAATCTAGGGCTTGTCTATTTTGCCAAGTCATTTGGCTTGTGGCCTTGAGTTGCTCACCTAGAGCAGATAAAGCGTCATCTGTGTAATTAATGAACCTCTGTTGATTATAAAAAATGTAGTTAATCCATTCTGCATTCTTTACTAGCCCGATTATTGGGAGGATAGCTTCGAATCCCGCTGCCACTTCGTTCCTAGCCTTGAACTCAGTGGGTATTCCCCTGGGTTGTCCTATATCGTCGATTTTTATTGCTGGGTCCGGTGTGTATGCTCTTTTTTGTCTACCTATTTTATTATCTCCTAAGCTGGTATCATCATCTTTTAGGGGAGGGATTAGTACAATTTCAGTAATCGCTTGCACCCTTGCACATCTACCCTTCCAAGGTTTAGGGAGTGTGGATCTGAGAATTTCATTACCACATAACCAAAACTGATCTGCCACCACTTCATCCTGATTTTGGAATACACAGTTATTAATTGCGTATAACATATGCCACACAAGATTCGCTTTGGATTGATTACCTTTTATAACTGGCTCTGGTCGCCACGTTTTACCCCAATTTATACAGTCTTTGGTGACGTTCCAAATCACGTCACATGAATTCTCTTCAATCATTCCAACATCATTAGCTTCTGTACTTCCTTCGTCATTTTGGAAACATTCTAATCCCTTCTCCACATAGAGAGTAACCCCTTTAGGTACTGACAATTCGCCAATTATATTGGATAGTGTTATGTCCATCTCCTGACATGTCTTCATAAAGGGTGGTGTTAGGTCACTATCATTGTTTCTCATACGGAGATATCTGCTGTATTTGCTTGATCCTATGTAAATCAAACATTGGGCTGAACATCCAAAAGTAACCTGAGAATCATTTTCGGTACCCATTGTTGTTGTTCGACTGTTTTCCTGTTCTTGTTGAAGCTGTCTCTGTATAATCTCTGCTTCACAGAGTGCCCAGTTATATCTAGTGTTTGTTATGTACAATGCATCTTGACGACTTTTAGCACACATATAACAGTTTTCTACCTTTATCTGTTTTCCGGTATATATAGCCCATTTATACCAATTGTTTGTTTTTGCTTGTTCATATAACCAGTCTTTTGTTCTTACCACAATATGTTTTTCAATGGGATCAGTTTTGATCTGCTTAAGTGTTCTTGTTGAAAAATTACTGTTTCTAATTTTGTTCATAACTTCAGAAAAGATGGACTGATTTGTAATTGTAAGTATATCAGAGTCTATAGTTAATATTTTATTTGCCTTGGTTGTAACATTATCCTCCCCTGGTTTGGTTGTTTGAGTCATTATCACCTTGTCTTGTATCGTCGTTGTATGATTTATTTCACTCCATAAAGTGGCTTCGGTTCCTTTGGTTATTACATCTTCGTTTCCAATAGTGATTGATACGTTGTTAACATTACCATTTGTTGTTAAAGTGTCTATTGGTCCATTTGTGACCTTTGACATCTCCTTTGGTTCACTTGTTACTGTAGTTATGTCCAATTTATTCAGAGCTGAGGTTTGTTCTAGTTTAGTGGCAGGTGAAACTTCTTCTAGCTTAATACTGAGTAGAGTTACGTTTTGTTTGTTGGAAATTGACGTTTCTTCTTTTTCATTAGCGACTGTTGTTTTTTCTGTTTTAATAGTGACTGAGGTACTATCTGGCCTACTAGTGACTGTTGTCAAAACTTCCTCTGGCCTATTTTGCGGTGGTGGACTAAGCGTGCCATATTTCTTTTGTAACATACAAGAGGCTCCTTCTTTTAGTTGATAAAATATTATTTCCCCTATTTTTCTATTTGGAGGCTGCATTCTATTTATTTCTATATGATGGTAATCTATGGGATGTTTCCATTGATCTATAGGTGTGACCGTAAAACACCAGTATGTTTGTGTCTTTGAAATATCTATTTTGCACTGATCTTGTCCCCAGGCGAATGTGTTGTGTGGTCGCACAATTACTGCACATAGCCGCTCTCCACCTGCCATTACAGTTAGGATAAGGTTTTCATCGTCAACTTCTGGTTCTTGCGGGGGCATCTTAATATGTAAGGTTTGTTTCTCTGACCTCTTCTTCCTTGCATTGTTTACCATTCCTGAATACCTTAGGACTAGCCTTTCCTGCAACACTTTCATGCTTTCTCTGTTGTTATCTAATTCCTGGCTATTCCTGATCTGCTCTGTTAGTGTGATTTCACCCTTCCTCCGGACCCGTCCTTGGGCCAGTGGGGTTTGCCAAAGGATATAGAGGATCAGGAGCAGTTTCGTCAGCTTCAGCATCATCATCATCCTGGCTGGGCTGGGTCTGGTCCTGGGGCGGTTGGTCCAACTCCTCCCCACATTCTTCCCTCGTCCTGGGTTGTGCAGCCTTTGTGCAGTGGTTGAGGTGGTACCAGGTGGAACTCCCTTCCACCTGGATGGCAGTTGGAGTGGCATTGGTGACTTTGTATGGTCCTTCTCTCCTGGGCTGGTTCCACTTCCTCCTGAACACCCTCAGGTACACCTGGTCACCGGCTTCCACCCCCCGTGGTGGGTTCTCCTCCACCTCTGGAGTTCTGCTTTTCTCTTGCTGAAAGATAAGCTTGTGTATCACAATTAATTGTCTGATATATTCTTTTATTTCCATTTCTAACTGTTCAAGCGGAGGTCCTTTGTAAGGGCCTCGAACCGTTGGTGCTGGCATGGGTCGACCCGTAAGCATTTCATGCGGAGTTAAATGCGTCATTCTGTTAGTTTGCATGCGATAACTCATTAGTGCCAGTGGTAGTGCATCTATCCAATTTAGTTTAGCGCTTGCACATATTTTGTTTATTTTTGTCTTGAGTGTCCCATTCACTCTTTCCACCATTCCCTGTGATTGGGGATGGTAAACACATCCTAATCGCTGTTTGATGCCTAACTGCTGTACCACATTTTTCAACGTTTTCTGAATGAAAGCTGATCCATTGTCTGAACTAATCTCTGTTGGGATTCCAAACCTTGGCATGACCTCTCTTGTCAAAAACTTGATTACCGTGTTCGCACTTTGATCTTTTGATGGGACTGCCTCCACCCATCTGCTGAATCTGTCAATGATTACAAGCATGTATCTTTTACCGTTAACCTTTTTGATCATGTCTACATAGTCTAAGACCAGATGTCTAAATGGGCCCTCAGGTGTTGGAATGTGTCCCAGTGGAGTAGTGATTGTTTTTCTTACATTATTTTTCGCACATACTTCACATTCATTTAGCTGATTATCAACCATTGTTTGCAAATATGGTGACCAATAACCCTGTTTTCTTATCTTTCTAACAACTTCCCCCCGTGCGCAATGGTCAAAACCATGCGCATTAGTGATAAGCAAACCTAACAATGCAGTTGGGGCCAACAACAGCCCATCATGGGTTCTCCATAACCCTGTTGAGGTGCGCACCGCACCCCTCTTTAGCCACATGTTGTGCTCATAGACACCAGCTTTCTCTTGCATGCGGACAACATCGTCTTCAGTAGGCGTAGCCTCAGGTATAGTCAATACTGCCTGAACTGCCCTACTACTGTTTGAGGCCACCTTGGCAGCCTCGTCTGCAGCATTGTTACCTTTTGTGATGTAGTCATTACCTTTTCTGTGTGCCTGACATTTGATTATGGCCACTTGTTTTGGCAATAATAACGCTGACATTAACTCCACAATCTGATCACAATGCAGTATGGGAGACCCATCGGTCTTCTTGAATCCCCTCATTTTCCATACTGCTCCAAACAAATGACATACACCGTGTGCATATGCAGAATCTGTATATATATTTACAATTTTTCCAGTACCCTCTCTGCAGGCAGCTATCAGAGCTCTCAGTTCAGCCAGCTGTGCTGAACATGGCTGTTTACAAGCAGAGCTCTGAATAACGGCAAAGGTTTTATCTGGATTCTGTCGCACTACTGCAAACCCTGCGTGATTACCCAAGTAATCTTTGTAGCATGAACCATCTACAAAAAGTTCTTCTTCTGCCCCATATATTGGTGTAGACAATAGATCAGGCCGCAACTTGGTGTATTTCAACGAGTCAGCTACACAATTATGTGGTGTACCTTCAAAATCATGCAGAATTTTTTCCGCTGGGTTCACTGTAGAACAACGTTGTATGTTGACATCGGGAAAGGTCAGTAATGTCAAATGTTGTAACAGCCTTGAGTTCGTCAGTACAAACTTTCCTTTGTCAATTAATTCAACGATTTTGTGATGTGTTAAAATAGTTACCGGGTACCCCATCGTAATGGTTGAGGCCTTGTCATAAGCATACTGTACCGCAGCTAGTCCTTGATAACACGGTGGATAACCTTGTGCTACAGCATCTAACTTGGAACTGTAGTATGCTATGGGTTGTTTCTGCCTTCCACTACATGATTCCTGCATCAACACTGCTGATGCGTATCCCTGGCTTCTATTTGCGACAAAGAGTAGGAACGGTTTGGTGTAATCTGGTAATGCTAATGCACTTGAACCCTGCATCTCTTGTTTTATGTTCTCAAATGCCGCTATTGCATCTGCGTTCCATGTTAATTTGGCTTGTAGGGTGGTTGTCCCTGCGTCTTTCATAATTTCCCTCAATGGTGCGGTTTTCAAAGCATAGTCCTCTATCCAATCTGAACTAAACCCTGTCATTCCCAAGAATGTCATCATTTGTCGTACAGTTTGCGGCTGAGGAGCTTGACTTATCCCCTCCAACTGACTAGGCGCTATTAATTTGGTCTGATGTGCAACTAGCCTCCCTAAGTATTCTACCTCTGTCTGGCAATACTGCAACTTTTTTAGTGACACCTTGTGTCCTCCTATAGCCAATTTGTTCAATACAGCCATGGAGTCCTCATGACACTGCTCCAATGTAGGAGAACATATCAGAAGATCATCCACATACTGTATTAATGTCCCATGTAGCACCAAGTCCTCCAGATCATTTTTCAATATTTGGTTAAACACGTGTGGGGAGTGTTTGAAGCCTTGTGGCATCCTTGTATATGTGTATTGCTTACCATCATACATGAATGCAAACAGATGTCTACTTTCTTCTGCCAGTGGTACACTGAAAAATGCTCCACATAGATCAATCACTGTGAAAAACTTTGCATCAGGTGGAACATTCGTCAAAAGCGTATGAGGGTTCGGAACTTCAGCCTGCATTTCCTCTACTATTTCATTTACTGCTCGTAAATCGTGCACCAAACGCCATTTTTGTT
>CAMQSH010000106.1 GCA_947036575.1 uncultured Brevinema sp.
TTTAGTTTATCTATTATCTCCAAGAGAACAAAATAAGCTTATTTCACTTATTTTCTAAACTTGGTCTATTTATTTCACCAAGATGATATTTTGACTATTTAAAAGATTTCTCACGCATGATTAAGGTGTTTCTTGAGAGTTGTTATGAAAAATCTTGCATAGAATACTACATAGGATTCTTTTGATTCATAACGATTTTTTGTTTCTAAAGACAGTTTGTACGTATGTTTATTGATTGTTTTGAGCTATTTCATTGGCATATTGTATCTTGACATTTTTTAGATAAGTTTTGAGTCGATTTTTTGATGAGAATATACTTTTACTAAGGTTTTGAATTTCGTAAAAAGCTATGTATTCAACATAGTTTTAATTTTAGTACTTTTTGAATTTGCAGACTATATCTTTTACTAGGATAAATAATAACTAGCTTTTATTTTAATCATTCTAAATTTATTTTGACTTATAAGAGCTCTTTGAGTTTATTTGTAGAAACGAAATATTATACTATTAATATTTCTATATTATGATTGTTCATTTGTTTTTGTAAAAGAGAAGGAGGGGGGGTATCTGTGATAATCATAGAAATATCTTTCCACGACAAGGATGGGACACCTTTTGATTGAGTCCACTTTTTTCCACTCATTAAAATAACATTCTCTTGACTTTGAAAAGAAGCTTGCTTTTTGATTCCAACTATAGAATGAAAATTCTCAATGCAACCAAATTCTTCAGAAATTCCATAACAACCAAATATTGCAAGGTCAATATGAAGTGGTTGAAGTTGATCTATGGACGTAGTGCCAATAAAAGATTTATGAATTGTACAAACTGTACCACCAAGACCAATCGTGTGAATATTTGGAATAAAACTCAAATGATTAATCGCTACGATACTAGGTGTAATAACTGTTAACCCAGAAAGTTCTTTTAATAATGGTAATAAACATAAAACAGTTGATGAATCATCAATAAAAACACTAGATACTTGAAGAAGTTTTGGGAAAACAGCTTTTACTAATTGCTTTTTTACCTCAAAGTCTTCTTGCTGACGATTAATAACTGGTGTCCCAGTAAATTGTCCATAGTTATTTTCAAAGGAAGAAGTTAATTGCTGTTTTACTTCTTTAACAATAGAAAATGAACCATATTTTCTATCGATCAAACCACAATCTGAGAGTTCTTTTATGTCTTTACGGATTGTAATTTCTGAAAGACCAAAGCTTTTAGCTAAAGAACCTACTGTATGAGATGAATTTTGACTAATCATATCTAAAATTTTTTGCTGACGTTGTTCTTTCCACATATTTTTTCCTATTACAATTCTTTTTATATTAAGTATAATTCATATAATCATTTTGTCAAGAGAATCGAGCCTATAAAACATATAAATTATAATTTACATAATCATTTTGTCAAGAAAACAGAACTTGTAAAATATAATTCATACAACTTACACAAGTTGTAAATTTAACTGTATAGTTAACAAATAATTAGATCATCGCAAATGTTTTAGAAAAAAAACTTGCGAAATTGTGTATAAGTTGTATAATTTATATATAAACGATACGAATTGTATTTCTAAGGAGTAGAAAATGACAAATATACGAGCTAGAATCCAATCTTTTGGTGGATTTCTTACTAATATGGTTTTACCAAATATAGGAGCTTTTATTGCCTGGGGTATTTTGACAGCTTTATTTATCCCGACGGGTTGGTTTCCTAATGAATATTTAGGAAAAATGGTTGGTCCGATAATAACATATCTCTTACCACTTTTACTTGCACATACTGGTGGGTATATGATATCTGGGCAACGTGGAGCTGTTATGGGTTGTATTGGTACTGTAGGTCTAATTATAGGTTCTGATATTCCCATGTTCTTAGGAGCGATGATTGTAGGACCTTTGGGTGGTTGGATTATTAAAAAATGGGATGACTTTATTCAAAAACATATTCCTACTGGATTTGAAATGGTTATCAATAACTTCTCCATTGGTATTTTGGGATTTGGCTTGTTAATTCTTTCTTATGTAATTGTTGGTCCAGCTATCCAAGAGGCAAACACCTTTATAACAAGAGCTATCGAAGCTTTAGTAGCAACAGGTTTTTTACCATTACTTTCCATCATCAATGAACCTGCCAAAGTTCTCTTCCTTAATAACGTGATCGATCAGGGTATTTACTACCCATTGGGATTGATTCAGACAGCTGATTTAGGAAAATCAATTTACTTCATGGTTGCATCAAACCCTGGACCAGGATTAGGATTGTTACTTGCTTTCATGGTATTTGGTTCTAAAATGGTAAAGTCCCAAGCGTCTGGTGCTGCAATTATTCATTTCTTTGGTGGTATTCATGAACTTTACTATCCATTTGTATTTATGAGACCACTTACAATTTTTGCGATGATTTTGGGTGGAATGTCTGGTACTTTTATTTTTCAAATGACTGGTGTTGGTTTAGTTGCAGGTCCTAGTCCAGGTTCTATCTTTTCTTATTTAGCACTAACCCCAAAAGGTAGTTTTTTAGGAGTTATTTTAGGCGTGACTGTTTCTACTATTGTTTCTTTCTTGGTAACAAGTGTTATTCTTAAAGCTCAAGGTGTTGACAAAGAAGAAATGGAAGAAGATCAAGATCTTAGCTCTTATGTAGACAAAGTTCAAGAAATGAAATCAGAAGGCAAACAACTTCTTGAAGGTAATAAAGTTCAAAATATTGCTTTTGCTTGTGATGCAGGTATGGGTAGTAGTGCTATGGGAGCATCTGCGTTTAAGAAACGTCTAGAGAAAGAAGGAATTACAGATTTAATAGTAAAACACTATCGTATTGAAGATATTACTGTTGATGCAGATGTTATTGTTGTTCATAAAAGTCTTTCTGGTCGTGTATTGTTGAATTATAAAGATAAAAAAATTATTACTCTCAAAAACTATATGAGTGATAAAAATTTAGATATACTATTAGAAGAAATTATTAAAACAAAAAAATAATCTAAAATCTACTGAAAATTGTTAAATGATTAGTTTTCTCATTATTTAACAAATTTCCTTTTATTAAATAAAAACATAAGGATAAAATTATGGTTAAGATTCTCCCTTCTATTATGTGTGCTGATCTCACAAATTTACAAAGAAGCTTAGAAGAGCTTGAAACAATTGGTTTGGATACTGTTCATGTAGATATCCTTGATGGACATTTTAGTCCAAGTATGCCTATTGGTTGTGATATTATCAAACAAATTAAATCTGTTTCTAAAATGAAATGTGATGTTCATATTATGACAAATAACAATGAATTTTTCATTAATGAAGCTCTTAATAACGGTGCTGAAGCTGTAACTTTTCATTATGAAAGTTCTTCTCACGTGGATCGTTTAATGAATTTAATCAAATCTGCTAATGCAAAAGTTGGTGTAGCTCTTAATCCTGCAACTTCTTTAACAAGCTTGGATTATGTGTTGCCTTATTGTGATATCGTAATGCTTATGCTTATTAACCCAGGATTTGCTGGACATGCAGGTGAAAAACAAGTCCCATATGCTCTTAAAAAGGTAGAAGACCTCCGCAATCTTATTCAAAGCACAGGTCTTAGTGCTAAAGTTTTTGTAGACGGACGTGTCTCCATGGAAACAATTGAAAATCTTGTGTCTGTTGGTGCTGAAGGATTGGTAGCAGGAAGTACAAGTTTATTCCGTAAAGGAAATAGCTTAGCAGATAACAAAATACACATGGAAGAATTAATCAAAAAAGGTCAGGAGAAATAGATGAGTTACAACAAATGTCAACAAATCGTTATTGATGAATTAGGTCAATCACTTGGGAAAATTAACCCAGAGCATGTCGATAAATTAATCGATGCTATTTGTTCTGCTGAAAAAGTTTTCTTCGTTGGTGTTGGTCGTGTATTTTTATCCCTACAATCGATTGCAAAACGCCTTAACCATCTTGGTATTTCTACTCATCTTGTAGGGGAAATTACAGAGCCTCATTTCAATGATACAGACATTTTAATTGTTGGATCTGGCAGTGGTAATACGGTATTGCCACTAGCGATTGCAAAAAAAGCAAAACAATTCAAGGGAAAAGTAATTCATATTGGGGCAAATCCTGATGGAGCATTAAAAGAATTTACTGATTTATTCGTACGTATCCCTGTTCGTACAAAACAAAATCTTACGGATGAAGTTGTTTCCGAACAACCTATGACAAGTCTTTTCGAACAGAGTTTATTGCTACTTGGAGATGTACTTGCGATGATGATTATCGAGAAGAAAAACCTTGACATTTCCACTTTATGGGAATATCATGCTAACTTAGAATAGGAGCATAAATTATGAAAGCAGTGCATTTTGGGGCAGGAAATATTGGAAAAGGCTTGATTGGAGTAATTCTCTCTCAATCAGAATTTAAAATTACTTATATAGATGCTGACCAGAAAAGTGTTGATTTGATCAATAAAGAAAATGGTTTTCCCATCCAAATTATTGGCGAAAATACTATAAATATAGACAAAGTTACAGCACTTCATGTATCCGAAGCTGATGCTATTCAGAATGTTTTAATCGAAGCGGATCTCATTACAACTTCTGTTGGTGCGGCTAATTTGGTACGTGTTGCTCCAACATTACTTCTAGCTTTGTTAGAGCGATCAAGTCAAAATCTTGGTTCTATTGATATTATTGCTAATGAAAATATGATCAATGCCAGCACAGCTCTAAAAAATGAAATTTATAATCTTACAACTGATACAGAAAAATTAATTTTGGATAAGATTGTTGTGTTTTCCAATTCTGCGATTGATAGACTTGCTTTATCCAATGAACAGGGGACAGTAGTCGAACCTTATTCTGAATGGGTAATTCAAGGGACAAATATTGCAAATACTAGTGTTAAGAATATTAAAGGTGTAACATACACAGATAATATGGTTCTTTATATTGAGCGAAAACTTTTTTGTGTTAATGCTAATCATGCTGCTGCAGCTTATTTAGCGTATCAAAAAGGTTTAACATATATCTATGAAGCATTTTTGGATACAGACATTGTTAATACTATCAAAGGAATGCATAAAGAAGTACTAGCGTATTTTGTCGATGAATATGGTTTTGATACTATTGAACATGAAAAATTTGTTGAAAAAACAATGAAAAGACATGGGAACCCATTGTTAAAAGACGATATTATTAGAGTGGGTGCATCTCCTCTTAGAAAATTAGGACCAAAAGAGCGACTTGTAGCACCTTTTCTTAAACTTTCTGAGAAAAATCTAGCTCGAGAGAATTTAGCTAAGGTGATAGCAGCAGCTTTAAAATTCAATCCTGCTGAAGATCTTGAGGCTCAACAAATTCAACAAAATCCTATTGAGGATACGCTTACAAATTATTGTAAAATTGACAAATTAGATCAAGAGCTTATTTTGAAGTATTTATCAAAAATGCCTTTGTAAAAATATTGAATTCAACTAAAAAAATAAATACTAATAAGACTATATTGCACAGTCTTATGTATAGGATGGTATTATGCTAAAAGCTATTATTATGGATTTTGATGGCGTTATTTTGGATACAGAGGTGGTCTGGTATAGTATTTTTCAAGAATGGTTCCAAAAGAAACATCAGTACTACCTACCCATAGAAGAATTTTTAATGTGTGTAGGATCGGATTACTATACTCTGTTTGCAAAATTAGAAAAAAAATTAAATATCAATATTGACGAGAGGGCTTTCGCTGAAGAAACACCTATACAATTTATTCAAAAAGCTTGCGATCTTTCTCCAAAATCAGGGGTAGAACAATTTATTTATTCTACCAAACAGGCTGGCTTAAAACTTGCTTTAGCAACTTCCTCTAAAGACCCAAAAGCAAGAAATCATCTTACTAGGCTAGATTTAATTAAGTATTTTGATGTTATAGTAACATCTGATCTTGTAGAAAAAGTAAAACCAGCACCTGATCTTTTTCTTAAAGCACTAGAGCTATTAGATGTTGATCATACAGAAGCCTTAATCATCGAGGATTCTCTCAACGGTTTGATAGCAGGACAAAATGCAAATATTAATGTATTAGTAGTTCCTAACAGTGTTACAAAACATAGTAAATTTAACAACTATTTTGATATTGTTGAAAGTCTAGAAGAATTAGATATTAACATACTTAAAACTCGTTACCAATAAAGGAGGAACTTTATGAAATCTTTAGTGATAGACCAATTCCAAACACATATACAAGCTAATGATTGGAAAGAAGCCATTATTAATACTTCTAATATTCTATTAGCTAAAAATGTGATATCTAATACATATGTAGAAGCAATGATACATGTAATTGAAACTAATGGACCTATAATTGTAATAAGCCCCCATGTGGCTTTAGCCCATGCCAGACCAGAATGTGGAGTTAATAAATTTGGGATATCATTTTCTTTGTTAGAGAAACCCATACCCTTTGGAAATGAGCTTTTTGATCCTGTAAAATTAGTTATCACTCTTGCAGCTTTAGATGCAGATAGTCATATAGAAATTATATCTGAGTTAACTGATATTTTATTAGATGATGATAAAATGAACCGAATATTTCAAGCAGAAACACCAGAACAATTATACGATATTTTCACGGAGTAATTAAATATATTAAGTCATATTTAAGGACCTCTTAAGTTCTTCTATACATAAAAAATAGAAAGTTTCTCTATAATATCACCATCAAAGAGACTTAGTCTCGTGAAATTGGCGTAAAGCTCTTGTGTTTCTTATTCAGAACATAGGAGCTTTTTTTT
>CAMQSH010000107.1 GCA_947036575.1 uncultured Brevinema sp.
GAATAGCTCTCTCGTACAATAATCCTTTCTTCACAGGAGTTGAACTTGAAGTGCGCTCAGTCTCGAACGGAAACTGGAAACGTTCTCCTCGTAGGTTTTCACAATAAAGGTTGCATATGCACAACGTCATTTACTACTGTACATTCTTCTATAAAAGTCAGATATAACTCAACATTAATTTGCATAAACAAAATCTAGGCTATAAAATTGTCAACATATTAATAATTACACTAGGCACATATCAAACCGTGTACCCAAACAAATACAACACAGATAATCAAACTAAAACATAATAAACCTTTTATGGGGTTATTTACACTCCCACCAAATTATAATATTTTACAAAGGTAACGTTAAAACATATAATTTCTCTTCCACACGCTATTTCCAGTGCATATCACACAGGAAACCGTACCACACGTTAGTAACTTCAGAAGTATATCACACAGTATCACATGTCACAGAAACCGCCTCACGTCTCATCACTCCATACTAGTGCTTAAACGGCCTCTAGCAATAAAACCAATTTCTGGACAGGACGCTCCACTATGGAGAGCCTGTTGATGCGCTGTCCTTTGTGATTCAGTCCCTTATCTCCGAGCAAGATCTTCACCCGTCTCACAAGTCCATCTTTGCTCTGGGTGACTTCTGAGACGCTCCCAAGCCTCCATTGGCTTCGTGGCAAAGTGTCGTCGGTGTCCATGACCACATCACCGACCTGCAGGTTCCTTTTGGTGCTATGCCAGCACTGTCTCGTTGAGATGCTGTGGAGGTACTCCCTTTTCCACCTGCTCCAGAATTGTTCCGTCAAGTACTGCACCTGACGCCACCTCTTTCTTCCATACAGATCCTCTCTTTCGAATTTACCCGGTGGAGGCAGGGCTGCGATGGATTTCATGGTGATCAGGTGGTTAGGAGTAAGTGGCTCTAAACTGTCTGGGCTGTTCAGAGTATCAACCGTGAGAGGGCGGCTATTCACGATAGCCATGGTCTCGTAGAAGAAGGTGCGCAGTGATGCATCACTGAGCCTGTCGGGGGCGAGTAGCAGAGTGGCGTCGAGGACACTTCTCACAGTTCTTATTTGCCGTTCCCACACGCCGCCGGCATGGCTGGCATGAGGTGCGTTCGTTACAAAGTCACACTGTTTTTCTGAGAGAAAGGTGTTCAGTCTGTCTGTGTCCAGTTCCTTCAAAGCAGCCTTCAGTTCGTTTCTCGCGCCCATGAAATTAGTGCCTTGGTCACATTTAATTTGTCGTACTGCACCTCTTAAAGCAATAAAGCATCTCAGTCCATTAATGAATGTGTCAGTAGACAAGTCTTCCAGCATTTCGATATGAATCGCTCTGGAGCAGAAGCAGGTGAAGAGCAACCCATACCTTTTCTCTTGTTTTCTCCCTTGCTTCGTCAGGAAGGGACCAAAACAGTCCATCCCACAGTATGTGAAGGGTGCTGTGGGTTCTGTTCGTTCAACGGGTAAGTCGCTCATCCTTTGCTCTTCGACTGGCCTTCTCAGCCTTCGACATGTCACACAGTGACGAATGTAGGTTGCAACAGCTCTGCTCAGGCCACAGATCCAATAGCCACCGGATCTTATGGCGTTGATGGTGAAGCCTTTTCCCTGATGTTTTACTCTTTCATGATGATGGCCGATGATCAGATTCGTCATGTGATGTCTCGGAGGAATGACAGTCGGGTGTTTGAATGTGCTTTGAAAAGAAGAACGGCTGAGCCTGCCTCCCACCTTGAGTACACCCTCCGGGTCCAGGAACGCGTCGAGGCTGTGCAGCTTGCTGTGTCGTGGTAGCTGATGTCCTTTGCTCAATAGTTTTATTTCTTGTCCGTATGCTTGGCTCTGTATGTCCTTGATGATGAGTCGCTCTGCACTTTGTCTTTCTTCAACTGTTGAGAGGTCACATGACTTGACCTTTCTAGCCCGCCGCAGTAGACGTGCTACTGCCTTGATGGCCTGGGACCAGGATGAAAACTTCTCCAGTCGTTCTGCGAGGTTGGCATGTTCTTCTGAACTCTTTGTCTGAAAGGTATGAGCCTTTTTGACTTCTGGGTCACCGACAGGTAGTTCTGTGGGCACCTCAGTTGGCATTTCAATCTCCTTTTCCCACAGAAAGCTGGGACCGGTGAACCAATCAGACGATAGCAGCTCCTCAACTGTTTTCCCTCTGGATGTATAGTCTGCTGGGTTTTCACCAGTGGGTACATGAAACCATCGATTGGGGTCTGAGTCATGACGGATCTTTTGCACCCTGTTTGCTACAAACGTGTGGAAACGACGAGCTTCATTATTAATGTAGCCTAACACGACTCTTGAATCCGTCCAAAAGAATTCTTCTACTCCAGAGTAGCTTAATTCTTCTTTGAGCATATTGCTCACGGTGACTGAGACAACTGCTGCGGTTAGTTCTAACCTGGGTATTGTTGTGACTTTCAGTGGTGAGACGCGCGCTTTCCCCATGAGAAGAGCACAGTGGATGTCTCCTCTCTCATTCTTCTGTCTCAGGTAAGTGCATTGGCCATAGCCTGTGGTGCTGGCGTCTGAGAAGTGATGTAATTCTGTTTTGATCACCTTTCCAAAGTCAGATGGCTGGTAGCAGCGAGGTATGTGTATCCTTTCCATCTTTCCGAGGTCCTCTTGCCATTTCTCCCACCGTGGCTTCAGATGCTCTGGAATTGGGTCATCCCATCCTGTTCCTTGGTGGCACATTTCCTGGAGAATCTTCTTTCCAATAAGGACGTAGGGAGCTACGAAGCCCAGTGGGTCGTAAACGGAGGCGACAGATGACAGGATGCCACGTCGTGTCGCTGGCTGGTTCTTTGGTGTGACCTTGAAGGTGAAACAGTCACTCTCGACGTTCCAGTTTATTCCCAATGCTCTCTCTAGGGCTGTGTCATTGAGGGTGAGACTCTTTGCGTTGATGTCTGTAGCGCGTTCTGTTGAGGGAATGCTCTGGAGAACAGCAGAGTTGTTCGACATGAATTTGTGAAGGCGAAGACCTCTCTCTGCACACAGCTCCCGTGCCTCTTTTGCTATTTGAATAGCTTTTTCAACAGACTCCACACTAGCCACACCGTCGTCCACATAGAAGTCTCTGGCGATGAACTGTGATCCAAATGGGTGTGTGTGACTGTGTTCTTTGGCGAGCTGCTTTAACCCATAGTTTGCACACCCTGGTGAAGAAACGGCTCCAAATAGATGTACCTTCATCCTGTATTCACTGGGAGGGGTGCTCAGGTCGTCATTCTCCCACCAAAGGAAACGTAGGTAGTCACGGTCCTTCTCTGAGACGTGAAACTGATGGAACATTTTTTCTATGTCGCACATCAGTGCAATGTGATGCTGCCGGAAGCGAATCAGTACACCTGTCAGATTGTTGATCATGTCTGGGCCTGTGAGGAGATGATCATTGAGGCTGGATCCCTTGTACCTTGCCGAACAGTCGAAAACAACCCTCAACTTCCCAGGTTTTTTGGGGTGATAAACACCATGGTGAGGTATGTACCATTTTTCTCCATCGTTGCCTTCAGTACACACCTCTGCGTCACCCCTGTCGATTAGGTCCATCATGTAGTTGGTGTAGTCATTCTTGTAGCTTTCATTTGCATTAAACTTCCTTTTCAGGTGACTGAGCCTCACAGCAGCAAGTTGCTTGTTATCCGGTAAGTATGGTCTCTCCCTGAAGGGGAGGGGCATCTCATAATGTCCATGTTCGTTTGTCATTATGTTTTCCTTCAATTTCTCCAGAAAGTTTAAATCCTCTTGAGAGACTGTTTTGTCGTTGCCCTGAGTGTCACTAAAATCCGTTTCAAGGATTCTGATTGCATCCATCGGTGTCACTGCGGGCAGCTCCTTCACGGTCACTCTGTGACAGTGACGATTTGATTGTTGTGGGGAGTGTGGTGCTGAACATCCAACGATACTCCACCCTAAGTCTGTGAGAATGGCAAATGGTTCATCATCCGTTCCTGTTATGACCCGCCTGGGGATGAGACTTCTTGGACAGTTGTAGCCTATCAGTAGGCCCACCTCACAACTGAGGAGAGGCGGTATTTGATCTGCGATCGCTGCGAAATGGCGCCACCTTTTGGCTGTTTCGTGCGTTGGTATGTGTTCTCTGTTCACAGGTATGCAGTCTTTGGTGTAGGCAGGAGGCAGATCGATGTACTCAGTGGAGTTGAATCCTCTCACTCGCAGGCCGGATGTCCGCTCACTTTTGAAGACTACATTTTCACCCATCATAGTAGTGAGTTTCAGTTTCACTGGGCAGGTAGTCAGCTGTAGTTCTTCACTTAGATCATGCTCGATGAACGTAGTGTCGCTTTGTGTGTCTAGCAGAGCGTACACAAGTTTTTCTGTGGATGGACTCTTGTAGTCTGACACCCACACCGGCACAATCATGGAGCTGTTTTCTGACTGACCTTGGTTGGTGACGTTGAGGGAGCGAACAGGTGTTGGTTCCATTCCTTCACTGCGTTGTGCTGGATTTTCCCTTTTTGCCTTTTCTTTATAGTTGTCATCATGAAGACAGGTGGGATGTCGTCCTTTGCATGAATCACATGTGTGGCGATGTCGGCACTCCTTTGCGCCATGTCCGGGTTTGAGACATCCATAGCACAGTCTGTTCTCTTTGATGTAAGTTTTTCTGTGTTCCAGATTTTCTTGTAAGAAGTCTGGACATCTGGAGAGCTGATGATTGATATCCTGACACAGCATGCAGGGAGGTTTGACCTTTTCTTGTGTTGTTGATGTTTGTGGGTCGTTCTCCACCACTGTTTGTGTGTTGAGGGCGCTCACTTTGTTTCCTTTGCTCACCCTTGTGCTCAGTTTCTCTTGATTGGTTTCAGCTGAATGGAGAGCAGAGAAAGAGGTGACTGGGTTGCAGGCGGTTTCGGCCTCCATCGACATGAAATTGGCGAACTCCTCAAAACTGGGGAAATCCTTTCCCTCTCTGAGACGCGCTGTTACCTGCCGGTTCCATCCCGAGGCTATCCAATCTGGTACCTTCCGCACCAACTTTTGATTTTCCTCACAGTCATTAAGGATGTTCAAGCCCTTTACATGTGGCATGGCCTGCACACACGTGTTTAAATAGTCCGAGAAGTTCCTCAGTCCTTCCGCATCCTTAGACTGTATTTTTGGCCAGTTGGATAGCTTTTCCCTGAAGGCCCGTTGAATGGTGAATGGCTGGCCGTACCTCTGGTTAAGCTTGCTCCAAGCGTCACTATATGCATCACTGTCGCTGCGGTAGAATGTTCCTTCTAGGCATTTGTGAGCTGCGCCCCCTACATATCTCTTGAGGTAGTGCAACTTGTCGGCGGGGGAAATCTTCTTCCCGTCTATGAGAGACATAAATGAATTTTTCCATTCAACAAAGTCAATTGGATTGCCATTAAACACAGTAGGCTCTGGTGTCGGGAGTTTGTTGATAGCAATGCTATCCTGAATAGCCTGTGCTAGGCTAGTTACATCAACAGGGGCAGATGAAGCCACTGTGCTGGGGCGAGTTGCAGCAGGGGGGTTGGAGTCGAAAGGCAGAGGGACATGAGTAAACTGGGACTCGGACTCCTCCTTCACTTCTTTGTCGTAAACTTCGAATCTGGCTTGGGCAGCACTTAAGTCCTTTTTAACCATCAATCGTTCCAATTCGGCCTTGTGTTCGTCCAATTCCCTCCTGTGTTCCTCTTCTATAGCTCTGATTTTCTCCTTCTGTCTTTTTTCTTCTGAGAGCATCTTATATTCAGCCTGTTTAGCAGCTAGCTCCGCCGCTGCTTCTGTTCTCTTGGCTGCCACACTTGGGTGTGTGGAATGGTGACTGCTGGTCGGT
Source organism: uncultured Brevinema sp. (assembly GCA_947036575.1). Lineage (GTDB taxonomy): Bacteria > Spirochaetota > Brevinematia > Brevinematales > Brevinemataceae > Brevinema_A. The sequence goes on from CAMQSH010000107.1 coordinate 5,838, forward strand.
TCTGAAGCAGAGGAGCCAAAAATGGACCGGGCATAATGGGGCTTACGCAGCTCACGCAGGCGCTCTCCTTCATATTCTGCATCATAATCTCCATTTACACCAGTCAGTCTCTCGTTTAGGATTTTGATAATGTCACCTGTTACTGCTGCACAAGCATCAACTTTGCGCCTTAGTTCAGTGTCCGGCATGCCGTGCGCTCTCAGTTCATCATACAGTTTCATTAGATCATGTTTCCTTTTTTCCAAGTTGTCTGCAAGGTGTGCCAGTTGTTTATCTGTTAGCTCCGATTTTAAGTCATGGCGCGTTATACGAGCTTGTGCTTTCCAGTGTTCATAAAGACTAAGGAGTCTCTTTTCCCTTTTACTTTGTTCGTCTTCGCGGTAGGCTAACATTTTTTCCGTGGGGATTCGCGCTCTTTCAGACCGCCTGGCTGTATTCACATCCTCTTCTTCATCATAGTTTAACAGTTCAGCAAGATTTCTCTCTTCATTTTGCAAAGTCTCTTTAGGTTCTTGTTCTACTGCAAACGTTTCTTCACGTTGTTGAATTACCTTTTGTTGAATTCCATTCTGCTCTTCCTTGTTCTCTTTGCCGCGCGAAGTAGGCTGAATTCTCTCCATTTATTGTTGATCCTCTGCTTACCGCGCGGTCTTCCACTCAACTCTGCCGTCCTTCTCGTCCTTAAAACTGGTCTATTCCACCCGTGAAGTGCTCCTTATCTCCGTAGAAACGTCCGTTCATCCGTGGAAATAGTCCTTTGCGATGCAGCAGGTTGGCTGTAGGCTAAGTCTTTACTGTAACGGATCCTGTATCGAAGAATTGGCTTGACATTTACTGCTGGTCTAATCCCGG
>CAMQSH010000108.1 GCA_947036575.1 uncultured Brevinema sp.
TCATATAAATTTTCTGGATCCATACTATATGATGGGTATTGATCTGTAGAGAAAAAATCTTCTACTTGTGTATCTTTTATCTCTGGAGTATTCATATCAGGAAATTCTGATCCCCCTTTAAACATTGTTTGCATAGAAGGTATTGATTGAACTGGAACAGGTTTATTCTGTGGCACATCATTATGTGTCACATTTGTAGTAATAGTAATTGTTCTATTAGTAATAATATAAAATTGTGCTGGACAGTTTACAACAACTGGTGCTTGAACAATTTCTTCTACAGGCTCTTCTGCTTGTGTTATAACACCCATATTTGTCGTTACCGTTGTAAAGTCTTTGGATCTATTATTTTCTTCTACTTGTAATCTCATTTTTTCTAATGCCTTTTCATAACTTTGATGATTTGACAAAAGAGGATTAGCAACAAATTTAATTCTGTTATCTAAAGCAACATTCCCCAAAGCTGGTGCTTTGGTAGCCATCACAGGAACATAATTATTAGTTTTTAACAAAGGATTAAGCACTATATAGTTATCTGTTCTTGGAAATTCAGGTAATTTTTGTTGACCTACAGGTACATATCTATAAGCAATAGCATCTTCTTTGGCATTAAAAAAGATAAAAGGTCTATATTCGCCAAGTACCCCTCGTGCATTAGTACGAATTACAACTTCATCCCCTCGCCAAATAGTACCTCTCAACTTAGCAAGATTGTGATTTGCTGGTAATTTAGGATTTTTAGGATCTACAACCATAGGGATACGATAATCTTTATAAAGAGGAACATTAATAACAGTTTTTGAGGCTTCTTCAGTATCTGGTACAGTAGCTTCGGTCTGTTCTATCGCTTCTGCATCTTCTTCCGTGTATTCATATGCTTCATCAGCATATTCTACCTCTTCTTCATATTCATACTCGCCATCTACAGCTTCCTCTTCAGCATATTCATAATCACCAGCTATAGCCTCTTCTTCAGTGTATTCGTATGCCTCATCAGCATACCCAGCCTCTTCTTCGTATTCATATTCTTGCGCTATACTAGGAGTAGCAACTAAGATCATAAACAATACTATTATGGTAAAAAAACTATATTTTTTTAAGAACTCTTTATTACCCATTATTATCTTCCTTTGTATTTCTCTTTCATTTAAATAAATATTCCGTAAATAGATTCTCGGATTTTTACAAAAAAAATTAATATTTTTCACAAAAATATCTCCTCCGTATATCTCTATTTTACAGAATATTACAGAAGAACTCTCTGTTCTAATATTGACATATTAAGTATTATATACTATGATATAAACATGAAAAAAATTATATCTATTGCCTTATTTTTATTAATATTTACTACCTTATCTTTTGCACAAAATAATACCAATATAATAGAATCAACTAACACCTCAGAATCAACGATTACTAACACTAATGCTCCTGATACTAATGCAGGGTTTTTAGAAGATTTCTACACAGGTTCAGACAGTACAAACACCCCAGAAACAGATATAGAATCTCCAGCCATGACCTTATTAAGAATTTTCTTAATCACAGGAATTCTTGCATTTTTAACATGGATTCTCCTAAAATTCTTCTTCAAAAGAAACGCTTTATCTTTGTCTACCGCTGGTCAATCCATAGAAGTACTTGCTACTGTTCCTGCTGGATTGGGATCTTATTTTGTAATTGCTAAATTAAGCAATCTCTATTATCTTTGTTCTTTATCTAATGATGGTTTACGTTTATTAGACAAAATCTCCGATCAAGAAGCCATTGATTTCATCGAGCTTAACAAAGCCCAAACACTTCCTCAAGATATTAAATTTGTCGATTTATTAGAAAGTCTTCCCGAAGGAAAACCCAAACAAGCCTTGGAATTTTTACGCGAAAAGATTACTAATCTTAAGAGTAAATAAATGACCAATAATAATACCCAAAAACATGTCTTTATAGGCATGAGTGGTGGTGTCGATAGCTCCGCCTCCGTAAAAATACTTCTCGATCAAAATTATAAAGTAACTGGTGTTACTTTTGTAGGACTGGGTAAAGAAGAACAAAAATTCCAAACAGGCAAAAATGCTTTTTTAGGTAAATCATCCCGAAAATGTTGCTCTGCCGAAGAAGTGATTGTTGCAAAACAAGTGTGTTTCCATTTAGGAATAGATCATATCACTTTAGACTTGGCAGAAAGTTTTAAAACAATGGTTAGAGATCCTTTTTTGAATAGTTACCTCAAGGGAGAAACACCAAACCCTTGTATGTTATGCAATCGTTTTGTAAAACTAGGTGCTCTTGTAGATTTTGCTCTCAAAAATGGTGCTGATTATGTTGCTATGGGACACTATACAGATGTAGAATTAATTGATGGTGAATATCTTCTCAAAGCAGGAAAAGACAAAAATAAAGATCAATCTTATTTTTTGGCACTCCTTAAACCTGAGATTTTACCTTATTTAATTTTCCCTCTTGCCAACAAAGACAAAGATGAAGTCAGAGCTATTGTTGATGCTTCCCCCCTCCCCCTCAAAGGAGACAAAGTAGAAAGTCAAGACATTTGTTTTGTAGATGATGATTATAGAGATTACCTAAAACTACAAGGTGTCCCCAAAAATGAAGGTGAAATGACCCTTGACGACAAAATTGTAGGTACGCATGAAGGGGTTGCCTTTTATGCTCTTGGTCAACGAAGAGGACTGGGAATAGCAGTTGGTAAAAAAGTATTTATTAGAGAAATTGACGCTACAAACAACAAAATAACTCTCGGTGAAAAACCAACAAGTTTTGAATTTACTGTTAATGATCTTAATATTTTTTCTTCTAAGTTACAAGATGGTGAGTGGGATATACAAATAAGATATCGATCTTCACGAGTCCGAGGAACTATTAAATTTATAGATAAAGATACCATAGCAGTTACCCTATCAGAAGTACAAGAAATTGTCACCCCAGGGCAATATGCCGTATTTTATAAAAATGATTATATTTATGGTGCTGGAAAAATTATAACTACAAAATTACTTGATTGATAATAAGGAAATATCATGGCTATACAAAAAATCGTGTCTTATGGACACCCTGCATTACGCAGACCAGCTCAAAAAGTAACAGAAATTAATGATGAAATATTACAAATTATTCAAGATCTCAAAGATACCCTTAAACATATTGGGGGATTAGGACTTGCCGCTCCTCAAATTGGCATAGAAAAACAAATCTTTATTGCTGATCTTTCTCTGATGAATGACAAAAAATATATAGGAAATAAAATAACTTTTATTAATCCTGAAATTATTTATTCTTCTAAAAAAACAGATACAGATACAGAAGGTTGTTTATCTCTTATTGATATTCGTGGTCATGTGTGCCGACCTATAAAAATAAAAATGAAAGGACTCATGCCATCTGGAACAATGAGAACAATAGAGACTTTTGGATATTATGCTCGTGTCCTTCAACATGAATACGATCATCTCCATGGAAAATTGTTTATTGATTATTTTTCACCAGAAGAGTATGAAAAAAACAAAGATCAAATTAGCAAATACCTAAAAGAAAACAAAAAAATATTACCAGAAATTTTAGAATAGAAGGCTCTTGTGAAAATTATATTTTTTGGAAACAGTGAATTTTCTGTACTACCTTTACAAAAAATGATGAAATCCTTTGAAGTGATTGCAATTGTGACTGCTCCTGATTCTGTAGTAGGAAGAGGACAACAAAAGTCCCGATTGAATCCCATAAAAGAATTGGCTTTACAACATAATATACCTATATTACAGCCAGCAAAACTAAAAAATAATACAGAATTTCATCAAGCTCTTAAAGATTTTAATGCTGATTTACATATTATTGTATCTTATGGCAAAATGATTCCTAAAGATTTGATAGAACTTCCTAAATATAATACTATTAATTTACATTCTTCTATTTTACCAAAATTAAGAGGTGCTGCCCCTATACAGTATGCTCTTTGGCAAGGACTCACCCAAACAGGGAATACGGTTCAGTTTATTTCTGAAGGAATGGACGAGGGTGATGTCATAGATCAAAGTATTGTTCTTATTGATCCTCATGATGATTACCTTGCCTTAGAACAAAAATTAGCTCTTAATGGAGCAGATCTCCTAGAGCAAAGTGTTTTAAAAATTCAATCAAATAATGCTAAGACAAGCCCTCAAAATCATGATGAAGCTACCTATACCCAACTGATCTCCAAAGATGATGGAGCTGTTTATTTTTCTATGAGTGCTGACGAAATATACAATGCCTTTCGAGCCTTAAAGGGAAAACCTGGTATTTTTTTACCTCTAACATTAGGCGATATTAAAATTATAGATTGTACCTTAAGCTTGCTAGAACACTCTAAAATAGAAGGAGAAATACTAGCCATAGTAAATGATGCTTTAGTCATTTCTTGCTATGAAGGATGTATTTGTCTAAAAACAGTACAAGCTCCTAACAAAAAAGCTTTATGTGGAAAAGATTTTGCGAATGGAACTAGACTAAAAGTTGGATCTATATTAAAATAAAAATAACGCAATCAAAAAGGACTCGTTTATGATAAAATTCGATAAAGAAAGTATAGAAATTTATAAAGAAAAAACAAAAGCTTTTCTAATAGTATTTATAAAAAATACTAAAGCTTTTATTATTAAATGGACTAAACTTCAAACATGGTCAGACTATTTTATTCCTGAAAATCCTGCAGAACACCCTCGTTTAGTAAGATTTTTATTTTTGACACTAACTGTTGTATTAATAGCTATTGCTCTTATTTTCATTATCTCATTTACTGTAGTACGTATAGCAATTCCTACAGTCCGAGTACCTTCTGTTGCCAAAATAGATATCACAGAAGCTATTGCAATCCTCCAATCCAATAATCTGAAAACAAGATTTGAAATTGCTTATGATGACACTCATCCTAAATACCAAGTTATTAAACAACACCCTGCTCCAGGATCTTCTGTACGTGAAGGTAGAGAAGTAAATCTTATCATTAGTTTAGGTGAAGATCAATACATAGTTCCTGAACTATGTCAATTAAGTAAAGAAGAAGCTATCACAATCTTAGATAACAAACGTATCCCTTATAGTATACAAGTAATTCCTGTAGGAGATCAAGAGTTAAACAAAGTTGTTGCCATGAGTCTTCCTATAGATTCTGTTGTACCAAGAGATACTGTTTTAGCTATTACTATTACCGATGCCATCTTAAAAAATCAATATAAAATGGACGATTTTATTAGACAGCCTTTGGAGTTTGCAGCTAACACTTTATTTAACAATAGAATAAATCCTATTATTATTACCACAAATATAGATTCCTTAGCCGATGATGGAATAGTTCTGGAACAAAGTATTGTAGCAGGTGATATTTTAATGCAAAACACTAGTGTTATTTTAACAGTAGGGCTTTATGCTTACAATCAAGGCGATAGAGAAAAAATGAACTGGCATGTTTTCAATTTTACTATTCCTAGAGTAGAAGGTTATCAACAACAAATTATTATTACTAACGAAGATGGAACTTTAGAAGATGCCTCTATTGGAGAACAACAAACTGCTAAATTTTATACTGCTGTCTTAGAAGATGAATTGGGTAGAACACGTACTATTTACGAAAGAGTAGGTGCTGAAGGTTCTTCATTTATACGTATCTTCAAAGCGTTTGGAAAAGCTAAAGTCTATGTATATGCCAATGATGAAATCATAGGAAGTAGAGAGTATGGACAATAAAAACATACAACTTTTACCTTCTATCTTTGCTGCAGATGTCAGCAAAATGGAATCTGAAATAGCAAAGATTAAAAATAATAATATTCAAATGATTCATTATGATGTGATGGACAATCATTTTGTACCAAACATTTCTTTTGGTTCTTTATTTATCCAACAAATGATACTCTCTACCCCTAATATTAAAGCAGATATTCATTTGATGATTGATTTGCCAGGACATTGGGAAATGTACTTAGAACTAAACCCTGTTGCCCTAACCATACATCTTGAAGCTGGTGAACCAACATTAGTTAAATCAATATTACAAAAAATAAGATCCAAAAACATTCTTGCAGGATTATCGATCAAACCAAATACCCCTGTATCTGCTATCAAAGAGTTTTTAGGAGACTTTGATCTCTTGTTAATCATGAGCGTTGAGCCTGGATTTTCTTTTCAATCTTTTATCCCTGAATCAATCACAAAGATCGAAGAAGCTCGTGCTTTATGTGGAGATGATATTATTATTGAGGCAGATGGTGGTATTTCACAAAAAAACATGCTAGAATTAAAAAAAGCAGGTTTAGATTGGTTTGTCATGGGTGGTGGTTTTTTCAAGGAAGAGAATATAGCTTCTGTTCACCAATCCTTACTATCTTCGTAAAAAATAAAGAAATAATCAAAAATACTATTGACAAAACAGAGATAATATTTTATAATATATTTCCTTAAGTATGAGGGCGTTTAGCTCAGTTGGTCTAGAGCATCTGCTTTACACGCAGAGGGTCATAGGTTCAATTCCTATAACGCCCAAT
>CAMQSH010000109.1 GCA_947036575.1 uncultured Brevinema sp.
TTGGTGATGATAGTATTGTAAAATGTGCTTGTGGATATGTGGCTAATGCAGAAAAAGCAGAATCTATTATTCCAACAAGAGAAGGAAAATTAGAACAAAAAATAGAAAAAATACATACGCCAGGGATAAAAACGATACAAGATCTTGCGCAGTTTTTTAATTGTGAGACTAAAGATTTAGTAAAAGCGTTTATTGTCGAAGCTGATGGAAGATTAGTGATGGCTTGTATTCGTGGAGATTTGCAAATAAACGAAACAAAATTACAAAATCTTCTAAATGCCACAGAGATGACTATGGCAGAGGCTGATATTATTTATGCTCAAACACAAGCACCTATAGGCTTTTTAGGAGCCAAAGATTGGCCAACAGAAGTAGTATTAGATGAGTCTGTACTTGATATGCATGATACGGTAATTGGTGCAAATGAAAAAGATATGCATTGGAAAGGGGTATCTATATTACGTGATTGTAAAAAAACTCTTAGTGGCAGTTTTCATCTTGCTGAAGAAGGGCATCTTTGTATATCTTGCCAAAAAGCTCTTCAAACCTATAAAGGAATAGAAGTAGGGCATATTTTTAAACTAGGCACTAAATATACAGAAGCAATGAAAGTAACTGTACTTGATAAAAATAATAAAGAGATTTTTCCAGTATGTGGTTGTTATGGAATAGGAATGGGTAGAGTTGTAGCAGCTGTTGTAGAACAAGGTGCTGATGCAAATGGTATTGTTTTCCCAATTTCTGTAGCTCCTTATCATGTAATTATTACCCCAACTCTTGCTGAAGGGGAATTATTTGAACAAGCTGATGAACTTTATAATATCTTACAAAATCATCATATAGAAGTACTTTTAGATGATAGGAATGAAAGAGCCGGCTCCAAATTTAAAGATGCTGATCTTATTGGAATTCCATTGAGAATTACAGTAGGACGTTCTTGGCAAGAAAAACAAGAGTTTGAAGTAAAAGTTCGTCGTACTGGTGAATTATTATCAATACCAAAAGTAACGCTATTGCAAACAATACAAGAGTTAATAGCAAAAGAATATGAGGTTATTATTAAATAAATGAAATTAATTATAAAAGCAATCTTTTTTCTTACTATTGGACTAAAATCCTCTGTCCCTAGCTATTCTTTTTATGATATTTATGGAGATATCCCATTTCTATATGATGTTACGTTTACAGGAAAAGTAATAATATCTTCTAAGTATTTTAATTATACGAATGCAGATGCTCAATTTAATTTTAATTATTCTTTATCAACAAGATCTGAATTTACTGAAGGTGAACAAGTGGTTGTAAATTGGGAATTTTCTCCTTTAACTACAACTTCATTACCATCTGTTTTACTTGATTTATGGAAATCCTTTGTGAATGAACAGACAAAAGAAATTGTTTATACGGTAAAATTACCAACAGATCAATTTTTAGTGTTTGATGAAAAGGGAAAAAGACACCCTTTAGGGTATTTTTTCGAAATTTTATTTCCTATTATTGATACTGAAAAAAATGAATATTATCAAAAATATGCTCTTGATGTTGCTGATAATTCGGGAACAGAACATTTATCTTTAGAAATTTCAGGTTGGGATTTTTTCAAAATTACTAGAACATTGGATGCAGATCCTCTAATTTTATTAGAAACAAATAGACAATTTATTAATGAGATTTATTCTAATTATTCAATAAGACAAAATAAAAAAACACCTACTATTTTTTGGATGCAAAATGTTAAACTGTTTCAAGTAAATGAATATAAACAAGTCCAAAATGAAGCAGTACTTACAGGAATGTATTTTATAGAAGCTAATAAAAAAATATTATCTAGAGCTATTGTTATGGGAAAGACTTCTGGAGAGTTACCCTATCAGTATCAAAATTTCAAGATACCTTTTTCTGTACAGTTAGAAGGTAAATTTGATATTAATTTGAGAGAAGGGATAGAAAACTACTAATAAGAGTAGTCAGTTAGATGTAGAAAATAATAATAGATAGGAATAAAAATTAATGAAAACTTTAATTTCATGGAATATAAACGGCATTAGAGCAGCTACAAAAAAAGGATTTTTAGATTGGTTATATGAATACAATGCTGATATTGTAGGTGTACAAGAGATTAAAGCAGAACCTCATCAACTAGAATCTTTAATCAGGAATCCTCAAGATAGATTTACTTATTGGAATCCGAGCCGAACCAAAAAAGGATATTCAGGAACCGCTTTATTCAGTAAAGTTGAGCCTAAAGTGGTTGATTTAGGTTGGGGTGAGGAAGTTTTTGATCAAGAAGGTCGTACGATTATGGCTGATTATGGTGATTTCGTTTTCTTTACTATTTATTTTCCTAATGGGGATAGTTCACCAGAACGCCTTCAATATAAATTAGATTTTTATGATTCCTTTTTAGAATATATTATTAAACTCAAAAAAGAAGGTCGTAGTATTATTTTTTCTGGTGATGTGAATACAGCTCATACAGAAATAGATTTAGCTAGACCAAAAGAAAATAAAAACTCCTCTGGATTTCTCCCTATTGAAAGAGCTTGGATAGATAAAGTTGTTGCAGCTGGTTTTGTAGATAGCTTTCGTGCTATTAATCCTGATACCATAGATAAATACTCATGGTGGAGTTATAGAGGTGGAGCAAGAGATCGTAATGTTGGGTGGAGAATTGACTATGTTTTTATTAGTGAGGATCTTGTCCCAAAATTAAAAGATGCTTTTATTCTTGCGGATGTCCATGGATCAGATCATTGTCCTGTTGGAATAACTATTGACTTATAATAATAAACATATTCAGCCTATAGATCAAGTTTTATTAGCTTTGTTAACAGATAAAAATCAATATGTGTCTGGAGAAAAAATCGCTCAACACTTATCTATTACCCGTGCTGCGGTGCATAAAAAAGTTGAAAAATTAAGATTAGAGGGCTACAAAATAGAAGCAGAATCCCATAAAGGATTTATACTAAAATCCCCACTACCTTATAAATTGATACCAGAAGTGATCTATCAGAATATTTCAGTATCACAATGTCCAGAAATATTATTTATGAAAAGTACTACTTCTACTAATACGATTGCTAAAGAAATAATAAAAGAACGTAAAGAGCCTTTTATTTTATTAACTAGAGACCAAGTAATAGGTAGAGGACGAATGAATAGATCTTGGCAGATGTCTGCTGATAAAGATATTGCAATGAGTTTTACAGTGCCTTGTAATATTTCTTACTCTTTACTTTTTTCTATTATTAGATTAGTTTCTGTTGTTGTTTGCCAATTATTGAACAAATATAGCGATAATCAATGTATGATAAAATGGCCTAATGATGTTATTACCAAAGATGGTAAAAAAATATGTGGTATTTTGACAGAGAGTGTATTAGAAGATAATGAGATTAAATATATAGTAATAGGGGTTGGGATCAATATTAATAGCGATAATTTACCTAATTATGCTGATTCATTAAAAGAATTAACTAATAAAGAATGTAATATCAATCAGTTTTATAGTGAATTGATTGAATCATTGGTACTATTATGGGAAGACTTTCCAAAAAATGAAGAGTGGATAGCTAAAGAATGGGAAAATCTTCTTGCTTGGAAAAACGAAGAAGTTGTATTGATGCATAATGATCAAGAATTCAAAGGTGTTTTGAAGTTAGCTCTACAAGATGGCTCTTTAATTTTAGAAATTGATAAAGAACAAAAGGTGTTTTTATCAGGAGATTTGTCCAGGATAAACTTAAAAAAGATATAGTACTATATGATAAAATATAAAAAAAGTATTAGAGAAAATCTAATACTTTTTTATTTTAAAAACATAGTTATTATTTAATCGAGCTACGCTTTTGGTTTCGGTTAGGTAAAGAAACTGCACTTCTAATATTATATACATCTTTGGATGAAAGTTTGTCATTTTCAACATGTAGAGCAGAATCATTTATTATAATCTGTTCCATATATTTAGCACCTATTATAGGGTCTAGTCCTATAAATTGAATAATATCAGCAGGAGACATATCAAAAGAATACGGTAATCCTTTTTGTCGAGGAATACGATGATTTTGAAGTAATGTTTGTAAAGCATCATAAATCTTTGTAATAGGATCATTAATCAATTGGTTTGCTAATCTTTTGTAGATAAGCCAAATTCTGTCTGATAGTAATTGAATAATACGACGAGCAATTTCTGGATGGGTTTTAATATATAATTCAAAATTTTGCTTGTTAATACGTAATAAAGTTACTTTGGTTACGGTAATAGCAGAAGCAGAACGAGGAGTGTTTTCTAAAATAGCCATTTCTCCAAAAATATCCTTTTCTTTGAGCATTGCTAATAAGACTTCATGATCATTTGTAAATTTTGTGATTTTTACAAATCCTTCTAAGATAATATATAAGTCAGCACCAGGTTCATATTCAAGGAATATAGGGCTATTAGGTTCATAAGTTTGTTGAATTCCTTGTTGGCTTGGTAGGATAGAATTTTCATCATATTTAAGACTGTCAAAATAAGCTTGGACTTCTGGAATAGCACTATCATCAGGGTAATTTTTCAAAAAATGAGAAAAAGCATAACCTGCAATATTGTTGTATCCAAGATTTCTGTAATATTCACCAAGTTTAATTATATTAGTTGGTGTATTGATTTCTACTGCTGAAGATTCTAGAGTTAATTGAGTCAGTGTTGTATTATATTTTCTAAGTCTTTGTGAAAAAAATCTAATAATTTTCATTGCTACAGGAGCCATTTGTGTGATTAAAGTTTCAAATTGATCAAATCGTACAATAATCAATACACAATCTTCAAGAGCACGAATACTAGATAGTCTAGCTCTTCTACTCATACATTCTAAGACACCAAAAAAATCACCAGTTTTGATAACTAAATCATTTTCTTGAGTAAGATTGTTAAGAGGATTTTCTTCAATTAAAGATCCCTGTCTCACAATATAAAAAGAAGAACTCTCTGTCTGTTCTTCAACATATACATAAGCCCCAGCTCTAAAACTTACGGTTTTAAATTTGATCGGTTCCATATTGAGCCTCAACTAAATTTTTTTTGTTTAATGATAAATAGGAAAATCTTTGCATAATTCCAAAATTTCTTGTTTAATATTATTTTTAATATCTTGATTATCTTTGTTTTTAATTAATTGATCTATCCAATTAGCAATTTGTATTGCTTCTTGCTCTTTCATTCCTCTTGAGGTAATAGCTGGCGTACCAATTCTAATTCCAGATGGTTTCATTGGTGAAGCTGTATCAAAGGGAATAGTGTTTTTATTTAAGGTAATATGTACGGTATCACACAATGTTGATATTTCATTGCCATTGGTATTATGAGGACGAAGATCAACTGTAAATAAATGAGTATCTGTACCATTACTAATAATAGGATGCCCTAATTCAGATAAAGTCTCGGATAATTTTTTTGCGTTATTAATAACTTGTTGTTGGTATATTTTAAATTCAGGCTGTAATGCTTCTTGGAAAGCCACGGCTTTAGCGGCAATAACATGCATTAAAGGTCCTCCTTGAATACCAGGAAACACCATTCTATCAATATCTTTAGCAAATTCTTGTTTACAAAGAATTAATCCACCACGAGGTCCTCGTAACGTTTTGTGGGTAGTCGATGTTATAACATCAGCTATTCCAACAGGATTAGGATGTAAACCTGTTGCCACTAAACCTGCAATATGTGCCATGTCTACCATAAGATAAGCACCAACTTCATCAGCGATTTTTCTAAATTCGTTAAAATCAATGGTTCTAGAATAAGCAGAAGCTCCAGCGATAATGAGTTTTGGCTTTAGTTCTAAAGCTTGCTTTCTAATTGCTTCATAGTCTAAAAGATGTGTTTGAGAATCAACTGTATAGCTATGAGCTTGGTATAATTGACCTGAAAAATTTAGATGAAAGCCATGAGTCAAATGTCCACCAGAGCTAAGTCCCATTCCTAAGATTTTGTCACCAGGTTGTAGTAAAGCCATAAAGACAGCCATATTTGCTTGGGAACCAGAGTGAGTTTGTACATTTGCGTGTTCTGCATTAAACAATTTTTTCACTCTATCTATTGCAAGTTGTTCTGCAATATCAACACACTCACACCCACCATAATAACGTTTGGTAGGGTACCCTTCTGCGTATTTGTTGGTAAGAATACTACCTTGAGCGATAAGTACAGCTTCTGAAACAATATTTTCTGAAGCAATTAATTCTATAGTATTTTGTTGTCTTGTAAATTCATCTGATAATGCATTATATAATTCAGGATCAAAATTTTGTAAAACTTGCGATTGAGGTGTAAATAGCATAAATACCTCCACTATGATATTTATATAGTATATATTACTTTTGATATAAAATCAATATCTAATAATAAATAAATATATTAAATGGCATATAAAAAATTCGATTAAAAGTATTGACAAAAACATTTTAAATAATGTATAATGAATGATAAGCTCCGATGGTGGAACTGGTAGACACGCTAGCTTGAGGGGCTGGTGG
>CAMQSH010000110.1 GCA_947036575.1 uncultured Brevinema sp.
TGACAAGAGATGGGGACAAAATGATGATCTTTCAAGAAGATCTGCTCACTCATGAGCAATTTATTAATATAAATAACTACCTAAAAGACGATGATATTATTGTTTTTAACAATAGCAAAGTTTTTAAAGCTCGTTTAACAATTTCTGCCTTAAAAAATGATTTCCAGTCTGAATTGTTGCTTATTAATCAAGAAAGTGATACGCTTTGGACAGCGATGATTAAAAAGGCAAAACGCTTTAAAATAGGTGATTTTTTTTGTTTATCCAATGGAATAAAAGCCAAAGTTATAGAAGTGTTGGAAGATGGCTTGAGAAGAATAGAGTTTGAAAATAGTTTTTCTCCTGTTGATGTGGATATGATAGGACAAATTCCACTTCCTCCTTATATTATAGAAGAAAGAAAAAAAAGAGGTGAAGTTTTATATTCTTCTACCGATGAAGAAAGATATCAAACTTTATTTGCCAAATATTATGGTTCTGTGGCAGCTCCTACGGCTTCCTTAAGATTTTCTAAGCAAATGATAGATAAGCTGACTACAAGAGGAATTAGCCTCAAAGAAATCACTCTACATGTAGGGCCAGGAACTTTCAAACCAATGACTGGCGATCCTGATGATTATCAAATTCATAAAGAATTTGTCACTGTAGATGCTGATCTCATAAATTATCTCAAACAAGCAAAAAAACAAGGTCGTCGTATTATTGCAGCGGGTACTACTGTTTGCCGAGCCTTAGAATCGGCCAATGATAATGGATTTAATGGCTGGACGGATATTTTTATAAAACCAGGTTATCAGTTCAAATTTGTTGACGGACTCATTACGAATTTTCATCTTCCTCAATCGACTTTGTTGTTATTAGTTCAGGCATTTATAGGTGTAGAAAACACAAAAAATATTTATGAAGAAGCTCTATCTCATGACTATCGATTTTTTAGTTATGGAGATGGAATGTTATTATTTAAAAATACACTCAAGGAGGGCTAGATGTCTTGTTGCATAGTAATGTGTTGTTGCCAAACTGGCGCTTGTTCCCCGAATTGCCACGCAGGCTAAGTAGCCATATATTTCCAAAAAAAATAAAAATTTAAGGTGAAATATATGGCGAATTGTAAAAAAGGGTGTTGTCACGCAGAACTAAAAAAAGATGATCATCACCACGACCACGATCACGGACATAGTCATGACCACGATCAAAATTTAAGCGTTCAAGAAATCATACAAGAAATAACACCAGCAGTAGTTTCTTTTGTAGTGCTTTTTGCTGGAATTATTATGGATCATCTTGGGATTTCATTCTTCCAAAAGTCATTCGATTTGTCATTTAATCTATTTTCTTTGTCTATTCCACTCCAAGCTATTTGGTATGGGATTCCTTTTTTGTCAGTAGGTTGTCCTGTAATCAGAGAAGCACTATTACTGATGATAAAAGAAAAAGATTTTTTTAATGAACTCTCTTTAATGTCTTTTGCTACAATGGGAGCTTTTGCTATTGGCGAATATGCGGAAGGTTTAGGCGTAATGGTATTCTATGCTATTGGCGAAGTTGTTCAAGGTTTAGCAGTATCAAAATCTAAAAAAAATATCAAGTCTTTACTCGATGTCAGACCTGATATAGCTCATGTATTAAGAAATGATGAAATTATAGGTGTCGACCCTAAAGAAGTATTGATTGACGAAATTATAGAAATTCGTACAGGGGAAAAAGTGCCTCTCGATGGTGTATTACTCACTGATAAAGCTTTTTTTAATACGGCTGCATTAACAGGGGAATCAGTTCCTAGAGGTGTTAAAGAATCAGAAGAAGTACTCGCAGGAATGCTCTCTTCAGAAAAAACAGTACGTATTCAAGTAACTAAAACTTACTCTAATTCTACTCTTGCTAGAATCTTAAAAATGGTTCAAGATGCCACAGAAAATAAATCTCCTACAGAACAATTTATTAGAAAGTTCGCTAGGGTATACACCCCTATAGTTTTTGCTTTAGCAACTGCTGTTACGGTAGTGCCGTATATTATTTCAATTTTGGTTCCAGGCAGTGAGTATGTGTTTGTAGAATGGTTTTATAAATCTTTAGTCTTTTTAGTATTATCTTGTCCTTGTGCTTTGGTTATTAGTGTTCCTTTGGGCTATTTTGGTGGTATTGGACTTGGCTCACATCAGGGTATTTTGTTTAAAGGTGGTAATCACCTTGAAGCAATGACAAACCTAAAAACATTAGTAACGGACAAAACAGGAACAATCACCAAAGGTGTCTTTACGGTACAAAAAATTATTTCTGAGAACGAAAATCAATTACTTCAGTATTTGATCGCTATAGAAAAGCATAGTACTCACCCTATTGCCAAAGCAATTGTTGAGTATATTTCTCCTAAAAACTTAGAAGCTATTGCTTTGAATGATGTGACGGATATTGCAGGCAAAGGAGTTAAGGCTGATTTTAATGGTCAAGTTCTTATGGCTGGTAACAACAAAATGATGCTAGATCATAATATTACTGTTACTCCTGAATTATTAGGCTATGCTAATACAGTAGTTTTTGTTGCTTTAGATCAAAAATTCTTAGGTGCTGTTGTGGTTGCCGATGAGATCAAAGAAGATGCAGTCTTAGCAGTACAACAATTACATCAATTAGGTGTTAATATCGTGATGCTTTCTGGGGACAATAAAGATATTGTCACTGAAGTTGCTAAAGAATTATCTATAGACGAAGCTCATGGAGAATTACTCCCTGACGGTAAAGTAAGTTTCTTTGAACAGCTCAAATTAAAAAAAGCTCCAAAAGATATTATCGCATTTGTCGGAGATGGAATTAATGATGCGCCCGTCTTAGCCTTGAGTGATGTGGGTATAGCGATGGGTGGCTTGGGTAGTGATCTTGCTATAGAAACAGCAGATATCATTATCCAGAATGATGAACCTTCCAAAATCCCACTTGCTGTTCGTATTGCAAAAGCTACCAGAGCAGTCGTATTACAAAATATCATTTTAGCAATGGGTGTGAAAATAATAGTATTGATTTTAGGAGTCTATGGACTAGCTTCTATGTGGGAAGCTATTTTTGCTGATGTAGGGGTTTCCTTATTAGCAACATTAAACTCTTCACGTTTGTTATACAAAAAATTTAATTAATAAATCTTAATAATAAAAACCACCTCTATTATAGGGGTGGTTTTTCTTGTTTTATTCGTTTTCATCGGCCTCGAGAAGATTGTCATCTGCATTAATGAGAGAGAGTAATTCTTCTGAAGAGAAAGCTCCAAACTCACTATTTTCTTGCATGATATTATCAAAGAGAAAATCTTTTTTTCGTTGGAGATTGAATATTTTTTCTTCTATTGTTCCTTTTGTCATCAAACGATAAATATTTACTGTTTTATCTTGTCCAATTCTATGCGCTCTATCAATAGCTTGATTTTCTACAGCTGGATTCCACCAAGGATCAAATAAAATCACCGTATCAGCACCTGTGAGATTCAGACCAACGCCACCAGCTCTTAAGGAAATCAAAAATACAGGTACGACTCCATGATTAAAATCATCAGTAAGCTGAATACGATCAGTTGTTTTTCCATCTATATAAAGATGATCAATATTACGTTTTATCAGTTCTTTTTTAACAAGTTTTAACATGGAAACGAATTGACTAAAGATCAAAATACGATGATTTGATTCTAAAGCTTCGTCTAATAATTCTAATAAAGCTGTCATTTTTGAAGAATATATTTCGGGATCTGCGTCTTCTAGCTCAGGATATATGAGAGCAGGGTGCAGAGATATTTGGCGTAACTTGGTAAGAGCAGATAAAAAGTCGATATGACTGCTTAGATGTTTGTTTTCTATTCCTGTTTGAAATTGATCTCGTACTTTGGATAGCGTGTTGAGGTATAATGATTTTTGTTTGGTTGTTAATTCTGTTAAAATTGTTTGTTCTATTTTAGGTGGTAATTCTTTATAAACTTTGTCTTTTGTTCTTCTGATAATAAAAGGACTACAAATTTGGTACAATTTATTTAATGTGTTTTTTCTACGTTGGGGATCAAATCCAGTGAGATGATCTTCAAAATTATGTTGAAATTCTTTATGTGTTCCTAAGAATCCAGGCATAATAAAATCAAAAATAGACCAAAGCTCGGAAATATTATTTTCTAAGGGAGTACCACTCACGGCTATTTTGGTGCGAGCATTGATTTTTTTGACACTTTTAGAGCGTTTGGATTTGTTGTTTTTAATATGTTGCGCTTCATCGATGATACAAAAATCAAAAGTAATATCTTGATAATGATCCATATCAAATCCTAGCATATGATAGGAAGTAATAATAATATCGTAATTATCTATATCTTTTAATTTTTCATCTCTATGTTGTTTGCTACCATTAACGAGTAAGACTTTAAAACGATCTGGGTAGAATTTGTTAATTTCTGCTATCCAGTTTAGAAGAAGAGCGGTAGGAGTGACAATTATTTTTTTGCCAGCACTAGTATCAAGATCAAGCAGAGCTAAAATTTGTAAGGTTTTGCCTAATCCCATTTCATCAGCTAAAATCATTCCAAAGCCAAATTTGTGTAATAGCGAAAGACGCTCTACACCTAGTTTTTGATAATCTCTGAGGACGGAGTGTGTAGGTAGAGGTACATGAGGAAGAGTCCCTTGAGTGACAAAATCTTTTAATTCTTGCCATTCTTCAGGAATGTTAGCTTCGGGGTAGAGAAATAAAATCCAAGGTAAAAATGATGCTTGAATATTAAGGTCAGCGTGATGTTTGTTTTTACGTAGTTCTAATAGTTTTTTGATAGGATCTATATCATCTTCAGGAATAGAAATTAGCTTATCGTCAATTTCTATAAATCCATCAATGATAATTTTTTCAAGATCGGCAAGTGATAATTTTATACTGTTATGATTGTATTCAAAAGTCACAGCAAGCCAATCTATATGAGCAAATAGAGGAGTTTTAACAGTGTTTGTAATTTTGATATTTGGTTTTTCTTGAGCAAGAATAAATTGTAATTTGTTTTTTTTACCTACTTGATATATTTCTGCATTTTGAGAAATTTTTGGGAGAAATCCTTCAAAGAAGTTGGCTCTATCATTGGTGATGATTTTGTTGTCTTCAATTTCGCCAAGTACACTATAAAAATTCTGAAAACTTGTTTCGATGATTTTTTCTATATCTTTACGGATAGGATGATCTTTTTTTATTAATAAGGTAGAATTGTGATCTCCATTAATTGCAAAATCAATATGAGAATTTAAGAATTTTTTGGCACTTTCTAAATTCAAAGGAAAGCGTTGTTTTTTATTTTCAATTAACACTTCAAGAAATAGAGATAATTCGTATTTATTATTTTTTTTATTATAATAAAATTCAAAAATAGGAAGAATATCATTTGAATCAATAATTTTAGGGATATTAATATGCTTGCTGAGAGGGGAACTAGTTTGTTGTAATTCTTCTATTAAAAAATTACTTTCGGAAACATTAATAGCACAAGATCCATGAGTAAATAAATCATCTGTTGTTGTGGAACGAAATAACAAATGCAAAGGACTAATACGATCTTTATAAATGATATAAGGAATAACACTAGGTACTAAAAAACTCTCTTCTTTGTGAGATAAAGAAATAATAGAATTAGCAATATCAAGAGATATTTTTGGAGAAAATGCCTTGGAAGAAGATGTTAACTCTACACTAGCAGAATCATCAATTTTTATAGAACAAGAAACATGGCTTAAAAAATAAATAAGTTCCTGAGGGAAGGGAGCAGTGAATAAAATAGAATTATTTTTTTTAAGATCTTTTTTGAGGGTATTCCAATAGCTAAGAAAAGCCATATCTGTAGCTGTAATTTCTGGATGTGCAGCATAAATATGACTTAATGGTTTTTGAGAAGATAACAAATCTGATAAATTATCTTGACTGTCTAGGAAAAGGCGAAGAAAAGCTATTCTTTTATTATTAGTTTGAGCATGAATATTTAATGTAAATAAAGATAGCATTCAATCCTCCTTATGATATTTTTATATTATACTATAACTTATCTAATATTGCAAGTAGATCAAACAGATCCTTAATATTGAACTTTGTTAGAATCTTGACTTTATAGGGATATACACTATAATATATTATAAATAATAGGAGTTTTTTATGAATTATAAAATCGATCAAGAAAAAATAGTCAATCTTTTTATGGATATGGCTCGTATTTCAACCCCTAGTTTTTATGAAAAACCATTAATGGATTTTATAGAGACTTACTTACAAGGTAAAAAAGTAGAGCTCAAACGTATTCCTTATACACACACTAATGGATTAAGTTCTGAAAACATGATTATTCGTATGCCAGCAACAGATAAATCTAAAAAGGGAATCTTTTTTGATGCGCATGCTGATACGGTAAACCCTTGTGTAGATGTTGTTCCTGTTATTGATGGAGAT
>CAMQSH010000111.1 GCA_947036575.1 uncultured Brevinema sp.
CCACCTGTTAATTTCCAAATTAACCAAGTATCAATAGTTCCAAATAATAGATCACCTTTTTCTGCTTTTTCTCTAGCACCTTTTACATTATCTAAAAGCCATTTTATTTTAGTTCCTGAAAAATAAGCATCTACAACTAACCCTGTATTTTCACGAATATAGGGCTCTAGTCCTTTTGCTTTTAATTCTTCACACATAGATGCTGTTCTACGACATTGCCATACAATAGCATTATGAATAGGAGTGCCTGTATTTTTGTCCCAAATAACAACAGTTTCTCGTTGATTGGTAATACCGACACCTTTGATTTGTTCTGGAGTAATCTGAGCTTTACCAATAGCTTCGAGTAATACTCCATACTGGGTTGCCCATATTTCGCCAGCATCATGTTCTACCCATCCTTCTTTTGGATAAATTTGAGTAAATTCTTTTTGAGCTTCACTAATTATATTTTGATGTTCATCAAAGATAATTACACGAGAACTTGTAGTTCCTTGATCGATTGCAATGATATACATGTCAATCTCCTTTCATATTACATTAAATTAAATATAAATACTGCTAAAACTCCACCAACTATAGGACCTAAAACAGGTATCCAAGCATAAGACCAATCTGAGTCTCCTTTACCAGGGATAGGTAAAAACGCATGAGCAATTCTTGGTCCTAAATCACGAGCTGGATTAATAGCATAGCCTGTAGTCCCTCCAAGGGAAAGACCTATACCCCAAATTGCAGAAGCAACCATATAAGTCCCCATAGGTCCAAATCCAGAATCGGGATGAGTAATACCTAAAATAGCCATTACAAATACACAAGTTGCAACAACTTCTGAAAAGAAATTATTTACTGGTGATTTAATATTAGCTCCTGTTGTAAAACATGCTAATTTAGCGTCTGCATCTGTTTCTACTTCAAAATGATTTTTGTAAAATAACCAAACGATACAAGCTCCAAGCATAGCTCCTAACATTTGAGAAATAATATATCCTGCAACCAAATTCCATGCTAGTCCACCATTAACGGCTAATGCTATTGTTACAGCTGGATTGAGATGTGCTCCTGAAACTCTTCCTGTGATTGCTGCTGCAACCATAACAGCAAAACACCAACCTGTTGTAATTGCTATCCATCCACTATTATTACCTTTAGTTTTTGCTAATACTACATTTGCAACAACTCCATTACCTAATATAATAAGAACCATTGTTCCTATAAATTCTGCTATATACATATTCATAGCATACTCCTTAAAAAAAATTTATTAAATATTATTAACTACTATTAAATATTATTAACTATTTTTGTATTTAAGCAAGAGTAAAATATGAATATAAATATTTTCTATGTAATTGTTTTGTTAGTATGCAAATAGAGTTTTCACTGTGAATTATTCTCTTATAAATATACGCAGTTCTTTTCTATTTTAAATAGGAAAAATAGGAAGAAAATTGAATTTAAATATTATATTCTGATTATATAATAAGGCGAGTGTTGTTTTTGGATAGCTTAGGTAGAATTATATCTTTATCTATAGATAATAAATTAATGACTTTTTTATTTAAATAATGGGATAATATATTATAATAAATTAAGAGTTGACTAATAAAAAATGATGTGGTATAATGAATTAACTAATAAAAATGATGTGTTGTAATGATTTCATAAATTAATATATTTTAGGAGATATAGATGAAAAAAATTAGTATAGGGATACTACTATTACTAGTATCAGCATGTAGTGTTGCAAAACAAGAGCCGACTACAGAAAATATAGAGGACTCACAAAGCACTAAAACAAGAGCTGGAGAAAGAATAATAAACATTATTGATAGGACTGATTATTATCTTACTGTTGATAAACCATATTTTGTAATTTTACCTGTTAGAGAATATAATGGAAAATATTATTATATAGATCGTAAGGGTTATATTATATTGAGTTATGATTTATCTATAATGGCTGCAAAACAAGGACATTCTGCTGCTATAGAGTCACAAGTTCCATATTCTTTTATTCCGAAAAGCTCAGTTAAGAAAATTGTTTTTCCAGCTACAACAACTCATTTTGTTATGTATGTTATGGATTCTTGGTGGACATCGGTAATGATCACTAGAATTGGTATAGTTCATCCTTTGAGTCGTATTCCACATGCCAAAACCATGAAAGATTATGTGCAAAAAATTGAATATGAGAAGCAAAACTTTATCATTAGTGGAAATTACTGGAATGAAGTTGTTGTATTAAAATATGACTCTTTTTTAACTACTGATAGATAATATTTATAAAAGGATAAATATCTATAAATAACTAATTATTTTACCTTATTTAATAGGGGAAAATAATTAAGAAAAATATCATTATTAACGCAATCTAAAACACCTCCTATTAACGGAGGTGTTTTTATATATTATTATCTAGATCATAATTATTTTCATAATAAAGTTATAATTTTTTTGTTCTATGATTTTCCTATTGGCTATAGCCCCTACATATGGTTTATATTCTTTAATTACTTTACCTTTTTAGATCTGAGTATTAAGATATAATATGATAAATAATCGTAACATGTTATTATTATTTTGTCAAGATGTTTTCTTTATTACTACAGAAAAACACCCTCTACTATAGAAGGTGTTTTTGGTTATCTAATGATTTAGTTTTATTTTAATACAGGATAGTTATCACCCATTTTCCATATAGTGTTAAAATCCCAATCAACAAAACTACCTTGATTTCTAAACTCGGCAACAGTAAGTGCCGTAGTGGTAATGCCTGCTGAATCCTTTAGACGATAGCTTTCTGTTATAGTTACTAAACCGTCACCAATAAATTTCATGTTTTGGTAATTATAAGCATAGTCTATTGTTTTTGTGCCAGTAGTATTAGCCTCACCAATCATGCCACCTATATTACCTGTACCTGTGACTTTGCCAGAGTTTCCTACATTTTTAATTGTTACTGCGTTCTCAGCTTTGCCAGCAATACCACCAGCAGAATCTTTACCTATTATCTCACCAGAATTTTCCGCATTGTTAATTGTTACTGCGTCGTCAGCATTACCAATGATACCACCAGTAGCACCATCACCAGTTATATTCCCAAAATTTTGAGCATTGTTAATTGTTACTGGTTTTTCACTATAGCCAACAATACCACCTGCAATATCAGAACCAATTATAGTACCAGAGTTTTCCACCTTGTCCGTTATTAGTTCAATTTTAGTAATGGCAATAATCCCACCAACAAATTGCTTACCAGTTATAGCTCCAGAGTTTTTAACATCTTTAATGGTTATAGAAGCACTCGAAGAATTAGCAAGAGCAATAATACCAGCAGCACTCCAATTAAGTGTTTCAACAGAGGCTTTATTAGTAAGACCTGTGAGTGTAACAGATCCTTTACTCTCACCAACAAATGCACCAACATCTTTTTTCCCTTTTATACTACCATTTTCTATAGTAAGATTTTTGATCTCACTACCATCGCCTGTCAACACATGAATCAATCCAAATGTTTCTATAAGTGGATAGTCCATTTTTAGGTTTTTGATTGATTTGCCATTACCGTCCATAGTACCTTTGAAGAAGGGTATCCCAGCAAAGTTTTTGTTATTCATATCTATATTAGCATCAAAACGAACTTTAGTTTCGAATATTATTATAATAGAGAGCCAAGAAAGATGTTCAGCTTTTGTTATTATATAGACACCATCAACTTGGGGAGGTCTTTCACTGGTGAAACCATTCCATGGAGTTGAAAACGCTTCCTCTGGAACGACAGTACAACTTGAAAATATTAAGAACAGTAAAGACATTAAAGTTATTTTAAGAAAACTTCTTTTATACATAAAATACTCCTATAAAAAACAAGGAGTTAGCATAATACAAGCCATGAGATTGTTTTCTTAGTTTCTATATTTAAATATATATATACATTATAGGAAAAAATATGTGATTTGTAAAGCCTAAGACAGATATTTTTATCTTTAAAAATGATAGTACAGTTATTTTTTATTTATACTTAGGTGTGAGTTTTACAATCGCAATAGCAAGTTCTAAAGATTTGGTAAAAGAGGACACAGGAAGGTATTCATAAACAGAATGGATATCATGTGCTCCAGTAAACAAATTAGGAGTAGGGAGTCCTTTTGATGAGAATACAGCACCATCTGTTCCACCTCTAATAGGCTCAACAAGAATAGGGACATTAATATTATTCATCGCTTCTTCTACGATAGTAATACAAGTTCTATCTTCTTTGAGATTGTTTGCAATATTAGCATAAGACTCTGATATTTCTAATGCTATAGAAGCTCTAGGATGTTTTTGTTGAATTTGGGTGACGATTTTTTGTAGAAATACTTTACGAGCATCAAATCTTTCTTTATCAAAATCTCTAATAATCATTTTTATTTGAGCATCAGAAGCATTACCTGAAATATCGCAAACCAAAATAAATCCTTCTTTACCTTCAGAATGTTCAGGAGTATCTAAAGGATCTAAAAGACTAATAATATCATTGGCAACCAAAATTGGGTTAACAAGGATCCCTTTGGCAGATCCAGGGTGGATAGATACACCTTTGATGTCTATGGTTACCCCAGCACCATTGAATGTCTCATAACCAAACTCACCAAGAGGCCCACCATCAATTGTATAAGATAGGATATTTTTAGGGAGTTTGTTGATATCAAAGGCATAAGCACCTCTCAATCCTACTTCCTCATCGGGAACAAATAATAAATAAACATCACCATGAGGAACTTCGTTAGTAGATAAAAATTTAGCAAGTCCCATCATAACGGTAACACCAGCTTTATCATCAGCACCAAGAACACTAGTACCATCGGTAACAATAATATTATCATTTGTATACTTTAAAATTGCTGGATGATCGGCGACTTTGAAGATTTTTGTATTATCTTTGTTTAAGGGAAAATCTACTCCTTTAAAGTCTACAACATGAGCGTTAACATCAGGACTTTCTCCAATATCAGTTGTGTCTATATGTGCCATAAATAAAACAGGCTTAGCAGCAACAGTACCAGGAATCTTAGCTAATAGAATAGCATTATCTTGTAATTCAATATCAGTAACCCCAAAGCTGATAAGATCTTCTTTGAGTATTTTTGCCAGAGTCATTTGCCCTGCAGTTGTAGGTAATTCTAAAATACTAGACTTACTTTGACTAGTAATAGAAGTGTATTTGATAAAAGAATTTGTTAAAAATTCTGAGAATTGTTCTGGTTTCATAAAAAGCTCCTTGACTATGGTATGTTTGTATTTATATATTATACTTGAATAGGATTAAAAAATCCAGTATAATATATTATAAAAACAATATAATTTAGGAGAACATTATGTTTAAATTACCAGAATTAGGTTATAGCTATACTGCTTTAGAACCAATAATCGATGCAAAAACGATGGAAATTCATCATACAAAGCATCATCAGGCTTATGTAACAGGATTAAATGCTGTTGTTGAAAGTCATCCTATTCTTGCAGGAAAAACTGTAGAAGAATTATTAAAATCATGGAAAATATTACCAGATTCTGCAAAAGTTGCTGTGCGTAATCATGGTGGTGGACACCATAATCATTCTCTATTTTGGGGTTTATTAAAAAAAGATGCTAGTCCTATGTCTGGTGATCTTAAATCAATGATAGAAAAAGATTTTGGATCTGTAGAAAAATTCAAAGAAGAATTTGAAACAGCAGCAAAAACACGTTTTGGTTCAGGATGGGCATGGTTAGTGCTAGATTTAAATAAAAAAATGACAGTAATGAGTACAGCAAATCAAGATTCTCCATTAATGGAAGGCTATACTCCTGTTCTTGGTTTAGATGTATGGGAACATGCTTATTATCTCAATTATCAAAATAGAAGACCTGACTATGTGTCTTCATTTTGGGACATTGTAGATTGGGATGTAGTAGCTGAAAATATTAAAAATATATAAAAAATATAGATATTTGTTGAATATATAAATAAAAAATGTTACAATTAAAAATAATTGTAACATTTTTTATTATAATTAAGTATTTTAATAAAAAATAAGAATAATTAAGTATAGATAAATATAGGATATATCATTGTATGAAACAATTATGGATTAAAACAGTTGATTTTTTATTAGAGAATATGTTTATTACTAATATTCTAATTATAATGATTTTATTATTAGGTATTGTAATTAATGGAAAGATCAGAAGAGAGGTTGCTCCTCAGGTAGAGGATGATGCTATTCATATCAATATCTACTACCCTACGGCTTCAGCTCAAGAGATAGAGCAAGATATTATTGTACCACTTGAAGAGATAATTCAAAGTTTTGATGTTAGTATACAATATACTTCGTTTGCTAATGATGCTTATGG
>CAMQSH010000112.1 GCA_947036575.1 uncultured Brevinema sp.
TTGTTTTCCAAATTAATTCCGATTTATCTACTAATTTTATATTGTTTTTTCTAAATAATAGATATAAAATCATCCCCAAAATACAAATTATTCCAAAACATATGAGAGAAATAAAAGATAATTCATTATTTAACATCAATAAAACATTAGTGAATGTAGTCGGCTTTCTAGATGCATCTGGATTAAATAAAGCGTTCATTACTCCTGGAGAAGTCAATACTAGCACCGTTCCGGAGACTATACCACTATATAATGATATCAAAAATATTGGTGTTTTATCAATTTTTTTATATCGTATAAAAGCTAAGATATAAACTCCTATTATCATCCCTATCATATAAATAGAAAGTAATTCAGAATGTATAGAAGATAAGATACCTATAAAAAAAGAAAAAAAAGTTGCAAAGTGCAATAAATATTGATTTTTAATAACTACAAGTTGTTTATTCATTATAGAATACCATGTTACTATTATAAATAACCAAGCCATTACCATTGGTAAAATATAGGTTAATAGTTGTGTTTTAATAAAAAAATCATTGATAATATAAAAATGCCAAGGAAAAAACAAAGTGAATAAACTCATTATTCCAAAACTAATAATATAATTTTTTAAAGCCTTAAAATTTTTATCTGATTGATTATTATGGGAAATAAAAGTAGGTGTTAAGATAAAAAGTAATGATATACACAAAACACTGAGAATACTAGCTAATATTTTGAAGTGTATAAAAAGATAAATAAAGCCATGACCAAATCTACCATTTAAATCATAATAACGTTTCATCCCGCCTAAAAAGTGGACGATAGCAAAATTCTCCCACCCTATATTTGGATAAAAGTAAGAAAAGCCTACATCATCAAATACTAGAGGATATATATAGGCTACATAGAATATTATTCCACAGAATAGTGCACTTAATATATAATAGAGATAATGTTTTTTTAGATTTTTTATAACTAATTTCATCTTATTTTTCTACATATTTTTCTTTTAAATTTGCATCAAAGGTAAAACGTGGTAAAGGCCAATATCTAAATAAAACACGTCCATAGATACGTTGTTTTGGTACATAACCAAAATAACGACTATCTTCACTAAAGTCTCTATTATCACCCATCATAAAATAATAATCATCTTTTGGTGTCCATGAATCTAATTTTTGTGAGTTTTGATACAAGGTCCCCTCTTGTAAAACAGTGGTAACACCAGATTCTCGTTGAATAAGCATCCTTAAGAGATATTTTTCGTAATTATTGAGATTACTAATAATCATAGTTGTATCTTTTTTTGGTATTGTAATAGGTGGAAATCCTTGCACTAAAAGACTTCTAAGTAATAATTCAAAATTATTATCTTTATAAAATTCTATAGAATCGCTTTCTATATCAAAAGTACTTGAAGGATGTTGTATAATTCTATTAAAAGACTCTGTCTTTTCTTCAGAGAGATTATAACTCATACGACCTTGACGCTTGCCACCACTATAAATTACTTGGTTCTGAGTAGTAAGTAATGATCCACTGATTAGTTGTTCATTAAAATACACTTGCTTATTAGTCATTGCCAACACATCACCAGGTCCAGCAACAACTCTCTTAACTAATATTTTTGGGTTTTGAAAAGTATTATCTTTATTAATGAGAGATAATGATAAAAAAGTAATAAGTTCATCAACAAATCCTGGACTTTTCCATTCAGGGGATACAAAGACTACCATATTATTTACACTAGGTTTAGAAAAACTAGGTAATTTTTTATTGAGTACAGGGATATAAGTACCTAAGCTTATCTTTTCAACCATTAAAGTGTCGCCTACTAAAAGACTGGGGACCATTGATTGTGATGGGATTTGAGAAGCTTCTATTATAAAAGTTCTAATTACCAATGCTAATAAATATGTTGAAAAAAATAATTTAACCTGATCCAAAAACGTTTCTGGTTTTTTATTCTTTTTTTTATTTTTCTGATTAAACATGTTCTCTCACTTATTATATTTTATTTTTTTGAAACAAGACATTGGTATAAGCTTGTATTGTTAATAGATTTGTTTGTTCTGTTGTTTTCCCACGAATAGTAATATCTTCTATATCCATCTGTAATAGTGTTGCTATATTCTTTCTAATCTCTAAAGAGTATGGAGATATTTTGGGTTTATCACAAATAACTATTATATCAATATTAATAATACAATAGCTGTTTTTGATATTTTCAAAAGCACAAGATAAAAACTCATCACTAGATCTATTAAGATTCTGAGGATCGGTATTAGGAAATTCCACCCCTATATCCTTTCCCACCACACTAAAAAGAGCATCTGTTAATGCATGAAAAATCACATCACCATCAGAATGAGCCCCATCTATTGCTAAATCACAAGGGATCTCTATCCCACCACAGATAACAGTAGAATCTTTGGCTATCTTTAAGCGATGTAAATCATATCCTAAAGCAACTCTATACACTAGTTAATTGATTCTGTAAAGATAATTTTTCCAGCAGAAGTTTGTAAAGTACTAGTTACACGAGCTGTAATTTTTCGCCCTACTAAACTACCACCATTAGCTACTACTACCATCGTACCATCCGGTAAATAACCTACACCTTGATTATTTTCTTTTCCTTCACGTAAAACATCCAACTCGAACTCTTCACCAGGTAATAAAACTGGTATTAAGGAAGTGATAAGATCATTAAGATTTAGTACATTTACTCCTTCGATATTAGCTACTTTATTGAGATTATAATCATTGGTAAAAATAGCATAAGATTTTTCTTTGGCTAGTACTATTAATTTTGAGTCAACTCCTTTTACATCAGGATAATCTCGTGAAATCACTTTTAAGGTAACATTTTTTTGTTCTCGTAGTTGATTGAGAACATCCAGACCTCTTCTAGCTCTGCTACGTTTGATAGCATCCTGAGAATCAGCAAGTGCTTGTATTTCATTAAGAACAAATTTAGGAACAATAAGTGTTCCATATACAAATCCTGTTGCTACAATATCATTGATTCTACCATCAATAATAACACTAGTATCTAACAGCTTCATATCCAAAGGAGATATTGCTGTTGAACTTTCATTATAAGGGCCTTGAAGAATTCCCCCAGGTTGCTGTACAGACATCAAAGGCATATAATAGCCTAAATATCCAAAACAAGCAATCAAATAAGGCTCTAAATTCGGTAGATCATGAGGATAAACCATTTGGATAAAACGCCAAGCTAACTGCCCAGAATAAAACCCTGTAATAAATCCTATTTGGGCGAAAATATAAACGCCTCTTTTTTCGAAAAACAAATGCTCCATTAATAAGGTAGAAAAAATAGTAACTAATGTAGCAACGATCACCCAAGGGCTTTGAATACCATAAATATAATCAACAGCGCCTGCTAATATAAAAACAAAAAATGCAAAACGATGTCTGTTCCAAATTTTATCCATAACACCCTCCTTTTTAAAAATATATCTTTATATTCTATCATATAATTAATATAAAAACAATCCTTTATCATAAGAGTATCTGTTTTAAATTTTCTTATATTTTATTTTTATTAAAAACTCATTCACTATCAACCAAATTATTCTTCTAAATTCTATGATGCTTAATTGTAATATCTTTTAACCATTGTTTTTTTGAAGAATCAGGCAGAACTTTCATTCTCCAACTCCAATTATGATCTCCCACTGTAGAAGGTGTATTCATTCTTGCTTCTTCTCCTAAAAATAATAAATCTTGTATTGGTAAAATAGAAATAATTGCTTTTGTACTCCATGCTATCTCTATGATTTCAGATACAAATAATTCTGGAGTTATCTCAGAAACGGTTTCTCTTAAAGGAAAATACTCAAGTGCATTGTGTATTTCTTGAGTGTTTTGAGGGTCTAAATACCAACCTTTAGTAGTGTTATTATCATGAGTACCTGTATAAACCACTTTATTTTCTATAGTATTCTCAGGCTTGTAGGGATTGTCAGAATGATTATCAAAAGCGAATTGTAAAACACTCATCCCTGGAAACTCTGTATGAACCATTAATTCTTTTACTTCCTCAGTAATAATACCTAGATCTTCTGCAATAACAGGTAATTCACCCATTTTTTCTTTTAACAAATCAAATAGTTCTTGACCAGGAGCTGAGACCCATTCTCCATTAATAGCTGTTTCTTCGCCTTGAGGAATAGCCCAATAAGATTCAAAACCTCTAAAATGATCAATTCTTAAAACATCAAACAACTCTAATGATCTAGTAATTCTATCTATCCACCAAGTAAAATTATCTTCTTTAATTTTATCCCAATCATAGAGAGGATTACCCCATAATTGACCTGTATCACTAAAATAGTCTGGTGGAACTCCTGCTACAGAAGTAGATATTCCTTGTTCATCTAAGAGGAAAAATTCAGGGTTTACCCAAACATCCACAGAATCTCCAGAAACAAAAATCGGTAAATCTCCAACTATAGATATATTCCTAGCATTAGCATATTTTTTTAATTCAAACCACTGCTCATAAAATTTCACTTGTAAAAAGACATGAAAATGTCCTTCTTCATTGAGATAGGAGCTAGCTTCGTTTGGTAATAATTCTTTTGTAGAGCATTCACCCCACTCTACCCTTGCTTGATCTTTATGGGTGGCTCTCAAGGACATAAAAATCCCAAAATCTTCTAACCAAGGAAATTGTAAATAAGCCTTTTTTTCTTGTACTTTTGTAAATGAAGAATTTTTAAAAGCTTTTTTTAATATTTCATATTTGTGATGACTTACATGAGCGTAATTAATATTATGTTGCGTATCCCAGTCAGCATCAAGATCTTCCTGATGTAGGAGTCCTTCTTTTTTTAATAATTCCAAATCGATAAAAAAAGGATTCCCTGCAAAAGACGAGAAACTCTGGTAAGGGGAATTCCCATAAGAGGTCGTCCCTATAGGTAAAACTTGCCAATAAGTTTGATTGGTTTCGACAAGGAAATCAACAAAATCATAAGCGCATTTACCCAAAGTCCCTATACCTTCGGCATTAGGTAAAGAAAAAATAGGACATAGTATTCCTGCGGATCTTTTATTAAAAAACATAGCACTCTCCATTAAATTTTAGATATAATTTTAATTATTATTTATTTAAATTAATTAAAGAAAAGTATTGACAACTATTATTAAAAGTGATATAATATATTTCAATATGTGCAGGGATGCCCGAGCGGCCAAAGGGAGCAGACTGTAAATCTGCCGGCATCGCCTTCGAAGGTTCGAATCCTTCTCCCTGCAATTCCCAGAATCCATGGCAGTAATGCTGTGGGTTCATTTTTTTAAACACTTCTTTTTTAATTTTTTCTATTTTTCTTCTTTCATTATAACATAATTTTTCAATTTTACAAGTTGTTTGAAGATTGTTCTTTAAAAAATTTTGTTGATTTCTCTACAACATCATTTGCATTTTGTAATGCCTTATCAGCTATATTTATATCTAATTTTTGTTGATTGGCTAAAATAAATATTAATAATTGTAAAATATGTATATGTGCACTTAACAGTTTTCTTAGATTTTCAGCATGATCAATACTCGATAATTCACAATAAGGGCTATCAATTTCAATATGAAACGTAATATCTTCAAAACATTTATATAATTTATATACTATCTCACCATTAGGATGATGATGAGAATTATTATCTAAAACACTTTTTATTATTAAAGCCAAAAATCTATTTTTATAGTGATACTGTAATAAAATATTACTATAATCAAATCTATACTGGGATTCAAAGGTAACGTTTGAATCTTGATATGTCTTAATTAGATGTAATAATTTTATATGTTTAGTTTCTATATTATGATATTCAGGATGAATTATAGTAATTATATATTCTGTCAATTCTTTTTTTTCATGTTGCTTTTTCATTTCCTTAACGGAATCGGCAGAAATTACGTTTTGTTTTGACATTTTTTTTATAGTACAAAACATAGCTATTGCTGCTAAAATCGATCCAATAGCAGCTATCATATCCCAATTAATCTCAAGTATATCAAAAGTAGAAAAGTTGTATTGTGTTACCATTCCAAAATAAAAACTTAGTAAAGGCAGTAAAGAAACAATAATCAGAACTGTTATATTTTTCCAAAAACTCATCTTATCTCCTCTAAATCATATCACTTATATAAATAAAATGCAATACTTAAAATAAAAACACCCCTCAACAAGTGGGGTGTTTTAAAAATATTTTTAATATACTTTAAGGCAACTTAATTTCATTGGCACAAGAATTATTTTCAGCATAATCGTGAACGTTTTGAATAGCGTATTCAACCATA
>CAMQSH010000113.1 GCA_947036575.1 uncultured Brevinema sp.
AAAGAAGTCTTATCTCAAGGTAATGTGCTTTCTTTATCCGGAGAACTAACAAGATCTGAATACTTAGAAGCATTATTTTCTCATGAAATATTAAATTCATTCCATGAGTTATTTATAAGACCAATTATGGTTGATAACGAGGTGAAAGGGATAGTTATTTTAGCTAGAGAAGATGAACAGACAGAACTATCTCACGAAGAAAAAAAAGAATTATTTATAGATCATAGTTAGTTATACTAAATAAATTTATTGGAGTTGTATAATGGTAAAAAAAACCAAAATTGTTTGTACAGTAGGTCCTGCAGTTGATAATGTAGATCTTTTAT
Organism: uncultured Brevinema sp.; assembly: GCA_947036575.1. GTDB lineage: Bacteria > Spirochaetota > Brevinematia > Brevinematales > Brevinemataceae > Brevinema_A. Next base: position 327 of record CAMQSH010000113.1, read on the forward strand.
CTTCTATGCTTTTAGCTGGAATGAATGTAGCACGTTTAAATTTTTCTCATGGATCACATGAAGAACAAGGAAAAAGAGTAGAGCTAGTACGTGAGGCATCTAAAAAAACAGGTGTTTCTGTAGCTATTTTATTAGATACTAAAGGTCCTGAAATTAGAACAAAATCTCTAAAAGATGGTAAAGAAGTATCTTTAATTCAAGGACAAGAATTCTTTTTTACAATAGATGATATTATTGGTGATGAGAAAGGTGTGTCTGTAACTTATAAAGATTTTGCAAAAGATATGGCTATTGATAAAACTATTTTAGTAGATGATGGTTTACTTGCTTTTAAAGTGACTAAAATTGAAGGTAGTAAAGTATATGCTACTTTACTTAATAATGGTATTCTTGGTGAAAAGAAAGGTGTTAATTTGCCTGATATGAAAACCAACCTACCTGCATTAGCAGACACTGATATAGCAGATCTTATTTTTGGTTGTCAGCAAGGTATTGATTTTGTAGCAGCATCTTTTATCCGTAAAGAATCAGATGTTCTTGCTGTTAGAAAAGTATTAGATGAAAATGGTGGAGAAAATATCAAAATCATTTCAAAAATTGAGAACCAAGAAGGCTTAGATAATTTTCCTGAAATACTTTTAGTATCTGATGGTATTATGGTAGCTAGGGGTGATTTAGGTGTTGAAATCCCAATGGCAAAAGTGCCATTTGCTCAAAAAAATATGATAGCTCTTTGTAATGAAGTAGGGAAACCTGTTATTACAGCAACTCAAATGTTAGAATCTATGATTAAAAATCCAAATCCAACAAGAGCTGAAGTAACTGACGTTGCTAATGCTATCTTAGATGGAACAGATGCGATTATGCTTTCTGGAGAAACGGCTAAAGGATCATATCCATTACAAGCAGTTGTAGCTATGACTCAAATTGCAAATGAAATTGATCCTTATATAGAACCAATGTCTGTAGATTTTGACGAACAAGTAGATATAACAGAGGCTGTTGCTAGAGGTACTGTAGAAGTTTGTAGTGCTTGTGGAGCAAAAGCTATTGCTATCGGAACACATACAGGACGTTCAGCTCTTAGTGTAAGAAAATACTTTCCAAAAGTACCTATTTTAGCGGTTGTTGATAATGAACAAGTTGCAAGGCAATTACTTTTAGTCAAAGGTGTTCATAGTATTGTGGATACTAGTTCTACAGGACATGAAGATATTGCACGAGTTGCTCTTGCTGGATGTAAAGAAAAATTTGGACTTGAAAAGGGTGAATTAGTAATTGTTTCTTATGGACAAAAAATATTTACTTCAGGAACTACAAATAGTTTAAGAGTATTGGGAATTAATTAATTTCTAATAAAAATAATTAAACAACAATAATCAAAAAAGAGAGATATTTTATATCTCTCTTTTTTGATTTATAAATTTTTAACAAATATAATTTTTTTTATGAACGTCCAAAGACACTAACATAAAAGCCAACTTCTCCAGGACCTGTAGAATCATTAATATAGATGAAACTATTTGGCAAAGTATAAAACACACCTAATTTATAAGTAAGACCTAAGAATATAAGATCTGCATAAGCCCCTATACGATGACTAACAGTTAATGCATCATTAGCAAGAGCACTTGATTCAAACAGTCCGTAGATCAAACCATAATCCATACCAAAACCAATATTATTAATACGTCCACCTATTGATAGGAACATGTTTATATCAGGAATACCATTAAAACCTATAATAGGATCTGTAACATTACCAGATTCAGCTCCAAGAGAATAAATAGAGAATGTTTGTTCAAAACCATTAATTAATAGATATTGACTTAGTCTAAAATAAATATCATCAAAGGTAAACGATTCTCCAACATGTGAAGGAACATATAGTGAAAAATATACATTAGCATAATCTAAAGTTGTATAAACACTAAGACCACCATGTCCTTTAATAGATGTTTCAACAGCACCAATAGTAGGAACAGCAATACCAGCATATAATTCTAAATTCCAAAGTTCAAAACGAAATGTTGTTAGAAAATCAATATTAAGATAATCAATACCATTATTTGAGTCTGAATAGAGGACTAATTCAGGTTCATAACGTCCTTCTTGAATAGGGAATGTAAATGCTAAACCAGCACCTTCTAATGTTTTGTAACCATAATAATCAGTACCAGGAGTGTAATTATATTGAAACCCTCTTGGGATAACTTTATCTTCTCCAAGATATTTATATCTTCCATAAAATGTATGGAGGTTAAAATAAGAAGATGGGGAAATAGACATTCTTAAAGTATCTAATTTGATAAGATCATTGAGTCCACTTTGTAAATTTAGATCTTCTCCATTTACTCCAAGACTAAAAATGAGACCACTTTTATCTCCAACAACAATATTAGCTTCAGCATTATATGAAACTGTTGGTTTGAGATTTTGATTCATTTTCATATGAAAATCTAAGCGCGGAAATTGAATACTTGTTTCTTGTGCAAAAACATTAATTGTAAAATAAGGGGAAAGTATCAAGAGTAATAAAAACAACTTTCTATTCATTATGAGGCTCCTAGAATATTTATTAATATATTTTTTATAGTATAGTTAAAATATTGTGTAAGTATTATATACTTGAATTAGTATAAATTATTTTTTATATATTATCAAGCATATTATCAAGATTTATACACTTATTAACCGAATAATACTAATAAATTAAATATTTCTTTTATAATATGCTATATAATTCGGTTATTTCATGAATTTCTTGAGATAATATTTAAATTTATAAATGAGGGTGTATGAAGCTAATTATAGCTGTTTACGATAGAGAAGTCTCACATAATTTAGCTGTAATTTTGTCAAGTAAAAAAATTGTCCCTATAGAGGCTGAAGCTTCCGAGGAAATTCCTTCTTTATTGGAAATTCATAGGGATGCTATGCTTCTTTGTGAGGAAACCTCTATAGATTTTTATCAGAATTTATATGATAAAAATCTTTTAAGAGATACTTTTCTTCTTTATCATCCTAATTTATCAACAACAGATCTTTTAAAATTAAGAAAATTTGGATTAAAATCATTAATCCCTTATACTGAAGATGCACATACTATTATAGAATTAATTATTAAGCAACTTAGTCTTTTGGCATCTTCATTAAAAAAAAATGATACTAGTATTATGACACCTCAAATTAATACTAACAATGATATTATTAGTAAAAATCCCAACAATGTTGCTATACATCTTATTAATTCTAAACGTTGGACTTATGGTAAGTTATTAGGACTTAATAGTTCTAAAGTTTCCGTTAGTATTAATAATAGAGATGTTATTCAAGATTTATTACAAGATAAAGCTTCTGATAATATCTTGATGTATTTACAAGGTCTTAATATTAGAGTCTTTGCTGATCTTGTAAATATTAATGAAAATAATTTTGTGTTTCGTTATCGTCAAATGGCAAAAGATGATGCACAACGATTGGCATATTTTATAAATTATTGTCAAAAAAATCCTAAAACAGAAACGTTAACAATTAATATCTAAATCAATACAAATCAATGGAGAAACAAATGTCAAAGTCACACAATCATTCACCTCATAGATATGAGAAGAAAAACATCTGGGAAGTCTCTAAAAAAGAAGAAATTATAAATATATTTTTAGAATCAGATAAATATAAAATTTTTCTTGATGCTGTTCGTACAGAAAGAGAAGGGGTAATATGGGTTCAAAACCATGTAGAATCCAAAGGTTTTGTTAATTTAGAAACAGTTACTTCTGTTAAACCTGGCGATAAAGTTTATTATCAATTTGAAAATAAAAATATTACTCTTGCTATTATAGGGCAAGATTCTATTAAAAATGGAGTAAATATTATAGGTGCTCATTTAGATGCTCCAAGATTGGACTTGAAAGTAAGACCGCTTATAGAAGAAAGTGGCGTTGCTATGCTCAAGACTCATTATTATGGTGGGATCAAAAAATATCAATGGCTTAATATTCCTTTAGCAATTCATGGAGTTGTTATCAAACAAGACGGTACTAAAGTAACTATCAATATTGGGGACAAAGAAGAAGATCCCGTATTTGTAATTTCTGACTTACTCCCACACTTATCTAGAAAAATTCAAGGTGAGAAAAAGTTATTAGATGGTATAGAAGGTGAAAATCTAAATATATTTGTAGGAACAATACCTATAGAGAATAAAGACTACAAAGACAGAGTTAAAGCCTTTGTTTTAGAATATTTATTCAATACTTATGGAATCATTGAAGAAGATTTTATTTCTGCAGAACTAGAAGTCGTTCCTGCTCTAAAAACAAAAGACGTTGGATTCGATAGAAGTATGATAGGTGGCTATGCGCATGATGATAGAGTTTGTTCATATTCTGCACTTTCTGCTCTCACACAAATGGAATCAACTCCTAAAAAAACTGCTATAGTTTTTCTTACTGATAAAGAAGAAATTGGTTCAAAAGGTATTACAGGTAGTGACTCACAAGCTTTGCCTAATATCATTGCAGAACTTCTCTACAGAGAAGATAATCAATATCATGATATAGAATTAAGAAGATTATTAAATAAATCTTGTTGTTTATCTGCTGATGTAGGTGCTGCTTTAAATCCTCTTTTCCCTTCTGTACACGATAAACATAATGCGTCTTTTATGGGATCAGGAGTAATTATTAAAAAATATACAGGTGCTGGTGGTAAAGGCGGAGCTTCTGATGCTTCTGCAGAATTAGTAGCAAAAATACGTCGTATCTTTAATGAAAATGATGTGGTATGGCAAGCTTCTTCTATGGGTAAAGTTGATGAAGGTGGTGGTGGTACAATAGCTATGTTTGTTGCTCAATACGGGATTCCAGTTATGGACTGTGGTATTGGTGTAGTAGGGATGCATGCACCTTATGAAATAATCAGTAAAGCTGATCTTTACCACCTTATTAAAGGTTATAAAGCTTTCTTTATAAACGCATAATAATATATATATAGTAGGAATTGACTCTATGCAGTATAAATATCTTTATGGTCCTATCCCTTCTCGAAGGTTGGGGATTTCATTAGGAATAGATCCTATTCCTTTTAAAACTTGTCCTCTAAACTGTATTTATTGTGAATGTGGAGCAACAACTAATTTTACTATGGAAAGAAAAGAGTATATACCTACTCAAGATTTACTGAGAGAATTAGATCATTTTATGGTAAACAATCAAGCTCCTGATTTTATTACTTTTTCAGGATCTGGAGAACCGACTTTATATAAAGATTTGGGTATGGTTATAGATTATATCCATAGTAATTTTTTAAAAACTAAAGTAGCGGTAATTACTAATTCTATTATGCTTGTGGATAAAGAATTATGTCAAGAATTGATGAAAGCAGATCTAGTAGCTCCTTCTCAGGATGCTATTAGTGAAGAGGCTTACAAAAAAATTGATCTTCCTATGAAAGATATTGATATTACTAAACTAACTCAATGTTTGAGAGATTTTGCTATAGAATATATGCAATTAGATAGTAAAGAATTATGGATAGAAATATTTATTGTAGAAGGTATCAACGATACAGATAAAGAAATAAATTTATTTATTGAAGAATTAAAAACCATTCCTTATTCTAGAGTACAACTTAATCGTTTGGATAGAATAGGAACTATGGTAAATCTTCAGCCAGCATCTATGGAGAGACTGTATTATATACAAGAGTGTTTTCAAAAAGGTGGACTGAACAATGTAGAAATCATTGGTAAGTTCAAAAAACGAGAAGAGATTAAGTCTTATAATCAATCCTTAGAAGATATTATTATGACTTGTCTCAAAAGACGTTCTACCTCGTTAGAGGATCTCTTAACGATGACATCTTCTACGGTAGAGGATATAGGTAAATATTTGGATGTTTTAGGTACAGAGAATAAAATCATTCAAAAAAATATAGATGGAGAAGTTTCTTATAAACTTTTTCATAAAAAAGACTAGTACACAA
>CAMQSH010000114.1 GCA_947036575.1 uncultured Brevinema sp.
GGGTGTTCTCCACTTTTTGCAATATCTAATATTTTGAAAGGATCAGCTTTAGAATTACTAGAAAAAACAATTTCTATATGTGTTGATTTTTCTGTAATAGACATAATCCCTATATTATTAGCTTCTAATTTTAATTTAGAAATTTCGAACAATGTTTCTATTTCATAAGGGAATGATCCATACCTATCTCTCAATTCTTTTTTTAGATTGTCGCTTTCTAAAGGGTTCTTTAAAGAGATAATATTTTTGTACACTTCCATTTTTAGAGCTGGATCATGAATATAAGTATCGGGAATAAAGGCATCGTAAGAAAGATCGATCAGGGTATCAATGGTAGTTATTTTATTTCCTTGTAATTTTTGGACCTCTTCTTTTAAAAGTCGCATATACATGTCATAACCTATGGCAATTAAATGTCCATGTTGCTCAGATCCTATAAGATTTCCGGCACCTCTTATTTCCATATCACGTTTAGCAATTTGAAAACCAGCGCCAAGCTCTGTATATTCAGATAAAGCATCTAATCTTTTACTAGCTTGTTCTGTCATATTTTTATGTTCTGGAAATAAAAAATAAGCATAAGCTTGTTTGGTAGAACGTCCAACCCTACCTTTTAATTGATAAAGTTGAGAGAGCCCCAATCGTTGAGAATCACAAATAATAATAGTATTAGCATTGGCAATATCAAGACCACTTTCTACAATAGTGGTAGAAATGAGCACATTATAATAACCTCTCATAAATCCTAAAAAAGCATTTTCTAATTCATCCTCTTCCATTTGTCCATGAGCAATAACAATAGATGCTTCAGGAACCAATTCTGCAACGAGATCTGCAAATTTATCCAATTCTTTTATTCTATTATTAATAAAATATACTTGTCCACCTCTTTCTAATTCTGTACGAATCGCTTCTGCAATAAGCTCATTTTTAAAATCAGACACAACGGTTTCTACTGGAATTCTTAATTCTGGTGGGGTTTGAATTGTGGAGAAAGATCTTAAATTTCCAAGGGCAAGTGATAAAGTTCTAGGAATAGGAGTTGCAGATAATGAAAGAATATCTGTATAAGGATAGCGTGTTTTTATTTTTTCTTTTTGAGCGACTCCGAACTTATGCTCTTCATCGATAACAAGTAATCCTAATTCTTTAAATAAAATTTCTTTATTGAGGACAGCATGAGTACCAATAAGTAAATCAATTTGTTGAGATTTGATTCTTTGGATAATATCTTTTCTTTCCTCGTTTTTAGTAAATCTAGTAATTAAAGCAGTTTTAACGGGGAAATTTTTAAAACGATCCAAACATGTAAGATAATGTTGTTCTGCTAGAATTGTTGTAGGGGCAAGAAGAGCAACTTGTTTGTGAGCGAAAATAGATTTGAAAGCTGCTCGAAGAGCAATTTCTGTTTTTCCAAAGCCAACATCTCCACAAAGAAGCCTATCCATAGGTTGTAAACTTTCCATATCGGACTTAATTTCTTCTATAGCCGTGATTTGGTCTGGTGTCTCTATGTATTTAAAGAGGTCTTCAAACTGTTTTTGTTCTTCTGTGTCTGGAGGGAAGGCTATCCCCTCAAACATCACTCTTTTAGCATGTGATTCTACTAACTGTTTGGCAAATAACAAGATATCTTCTTGGGCTTTGATTCTTTTCTTTTGCCACGATTTACCAGAGAGAGAATCGACTTTTGTTTTTTTTTGTTCTAAGCCACCTGTATATCGTCCAATAAGATCTGCCTGCTCAAGAGGGACAAATAATTTTTGTTTATCTGCATACTCTATAAGGATATAGTCTTTTTCTTTGTTCAAGGTGTTGATTCTTTCTATACCTTTAAAAATACCAATTCCATAATTTAAATGGACGACAGCATCTCCAGGTTCAATATCTGTTTCAAAATTAGAATAAATCGCTTGTTGTAATCTTTTACGAAAAACTTTCTTTTTTCCATTAATATCTGTTTCACCAATAAAAAGAATACTTTTATTATTAGTATGATCTTCACCAAAAAAACCAAATTCCCAATCTTGAGTAATAATATAAAATCCAGGAGTTTCAGGATCAATATTGTTAATATGAGAAACAATTTTTGGTTTGAATCGACGGAGCATAATAGCGATACGTCTAGCATTTTCTTTATATTCAGAAAAGAAACAAACAAACAAATTTTTATTATTTTCTATTGTTTTTTCTAATTCAACAACAAATCCAGAAAATCCTCCAGAAAAATTACCTGCAAGTTTGATTGAAGGATTCGATTCTCCACTACTTTCATGTATATAAACTGAGGAAGCGTTTTTGGTGCTTTCTTTTATAGAACTGAGTAATAATTTATTAGCGTTCAAACGGTTAAAAATTGCTCGTATTTTATTGTCAGCTAATTCGGGTTTTTCTGTAAATAAAATATCAAACTCACGATTTTTTATGTAATCAGTAATAGATGATAAAGTATTATAATAATCAACAAAATTTGAATGTGCTAATGTATTATGAAAAGGATCTTCAAATCCCTCTTTATCTTTTGGAAAAATAAATTCTGCTAAAGGGGGAATAGAAATAAAATTTGTTTTAGTAGTTGTTAGTTGAGTGTTTTTATCAAAAAAAGAAATGCGAGTAATCTTATCATCTTCTACAATAATACGAATAGGGTCATCAAGATGACTAGGATAAATATCAATGAGTTTGTTTCTAATAGAAAATTCTCCAACTTCTCGGACAATAGATGTTTGAGAATAGCCATATTCTTTTAGAACTTGTGAGAAGTTGTTAATATCTATTTTTTTCTGTTCAGAAAGCTGAATAAGAGATTTTTCAAAAGAACTAATAGGAGGTAGAGTTCTAATAAAACTTTGGTAGGCACAGATAATAATATAAGCTTTATCATTTTGATGAAGAAGGGACATGGTTTGAATTCTTGTGGTAAGAATGTCAAGAGAAGGTATCCCATGAGAATAAGGCATAACTTCGATAGATGGGAAATAAATAACGTTTGAATAAATACTAGATAAACTTTCAAAAACTTTAGTTGCTTGAGGATTGTCTTCTGTAATAATAAAAATATGCTTGTTTTTTTGAGTGATTTTATCTAACGAGAAAAATAATGACCCCAAAGGATAAGCTAAAGCTTGTTCTTTGGAATCATTGAAAATATTAAAATTAAAAGAAGATAAAAAAGACATTAAGGTGTCTCCAGAAAAATTTACTTATCTATAAAAATTAAAACTAAGGAATATTATCTTCAAATGTGACAGTTGTCCACATACTAGGAGGGCTTTCGAGATTTCTTACTTGGTTAAAAGCTGTAATAAAAAACCAATATTGTGATCCTTGAGTGAATAGTTCACCTTGATTATAGTAGAATTTTTTGATATTAAAGGAAAATGGTCTGCTTTTATTAAAAGGTTGAGGAACAACAAGGGTTGCCTGTCTAGGATTAAAATTTTTACATAGAAGTTTTGTTCCTTTAAAAGCAGTGGCATCAGCTTCATTATCTGTAAAATAAATATTATAGCCAGAAAATCCTTCTTCAGGATTAACTCCATACCAAGTTAATTGTATTATAGCTTGAGGAACTCCATTTGCAAATACATTGCGGGCTTGAGCTCCATTTGGGGAATATAATCTAGGGATAGGCTGAGGAACTTCTATTCCACAGGAAGAGAAAAAAATAAATGTGAGAATCAGAAATTTTTTCACAAACGCCTCTTAAGGAAATATAATAGTAGAAATATTTGACGGTAAACTATATGCATCATCAACAGTTGAATAGGCATATACGGCAAAATAATAAATGGTGCCTGATACAAAAGGATCTCCATTGGGAAGCTCACTAAAACTAGATAAAGTGAATGTAGGATCTTCAAGTGGTGTGTTGTCATGTATTAAATCTGGTGGATAAAAACGTCTTTCGGGAAAGGACATTGCACCACCAACCCAGATGCTTAAATGTGTATCATCAGTATCGCTGTAATTTTTTAATAATTGTGCTTTATTACCAGGAACCTCAGTAGGTAGTAATGGAAAAAAAGCTTCATCTGGATTAGCAAAAAAACCAAAATCTTCTACTTGTGTAGATACATAGATAGCAAAGCCTGTAAAATAAATTTCAGGATTGTTTGCAGTGAAGAACATTCCTAATGCTGTTCCGCTTCCTATAGCCGGAGCTGTTTTGACTTTTAATCCTAAAGGAGTTGCGAGAAGGGGTTGACGAGGTATTTCTTCAATAGCACAAGATAGTAATAATAAAGTAGAGAAATAAAGAGCTAATTTTTTTATCATTAATATTCCTATTTGTATATTGGATTTAATAGAGGCTTTTTAGCTCCAAAAAAGAGAATAAAAATATTAATTCTAGATTAAAATAATACAAATAATATTTTTATTATAATTATAAGATAGTTATAAATAGGATAGTAAAGAAAGTTATTTTTTAATCAAACTTAATTGAGGTTTTTTTGCCCTATTAAAATATCCTTCTTTTTTGCTGGCAATACCATTGGGATCAAAATAATAAATAAATCTCATTTTTTTAGGAGAAACATCAATATAATGAATTCTAACCATTGTATGAGGAACATTATTAATATTTGTGATTGTGTTAAGGATTTTACTCGCCTGAGCAGTGTGGGCTTTACCATTTTCTAATCTAATAGTCATATAATGCATATTAGTTAAATTTTTATTTTTGATAAAATTTTGTAATTGTATCTCTGGTAAAAGAATAACTTCCATATTGTATAATTCTATAATTTTTCTCTTTCCTTTTTGAGTAGTTGCTAAATTTCCTCCAAAGAAATAAAAAGCGTTTGTTCCTCTTCTGGTAATATTAGTAAAAGATAATGTTGCAAGATTTTCATTAGTGTGCATAAAAATTTGATACGATTGCTTGTCTTCTTTGTAATTATAAAATATACTATTACTAATAGAAGTAATAGTTTCATGAATCTTTTTTTTATTATTACTAGCATAGGTAACTTTTGCACTATATAAAGGGAAAACATTTCCTAAAAAGAAAAATAACAAATATATTGTTTTCATAGATTAACCTTAATTATATAAATATCATAAAAAATGATAAATCTGATTTATAATTTTTTTCTTTCCTTTTTGAGTGGTTGCTAAATTTCCTTCAAAGAGATAAAAATCATTGGTTCTTTTTTTTTGTAATGTGAGTAAAAGAAGATGTTATGAAATTTTCATTCTTGATAGCTATAAAGCACAATAGAATCTAATAATAGATAGTAAAAAATAGTAAAATGATAAACAATATGTTATATTCTAAGGGATATTACTAATTAAATCAAATATATACTAAAAAGGATTCGTTATGAAAAAAAATATTGTTGTTTTTGGGGGGAGTTTTGACCCTATTCATAAAGGTCATATTACTTTAGTTAAACAAATGTTTAATAATATCACTGATATTGAACAATTATATATTATTCCAACAGGGGATCATCCCGAATCAAAAAAACATCTTTTTTCAGATCAAGAAAGACTGTTCATGTTAAAATCATGTTTTGGATTATTAAAGGATGGTGATTTTAATAATTTTCCCCAATTATCAAAAGAACAGCAATTTATTCCTGAATTTACGCATCCTAATATTATTATTTCAGATTTAGAAATAAATAAAAATAATAAATCATATACGATAGATACTATCAATCATATAAAAAATATTCACCCTCAAGTAAACATTCATTTACTGGTAGGATCAGATCAAGCATCTAATTTTTCTCAATGGCACCAAGTTCAAGATCTTATTCAAATGGTTACTTTGTGGACTTATCCAAGAAAGGGATTTAAATTAGATCCCAACTATCAATGGAATATCATAAATTTTGAAGAACAAAATATTTCCTCTTCTATGATAAGAGAAATGTTATATAAAAATGATTCATTAAATCATGAATTTATCCCGAATTCTATTAGTATATTGGCTTTATTGTTTTTTATTTTTAATAAAAACGATTAAAAACTTTTTCACCTTGTGTTTTATATATAATATTGTATAATATAAATATAATCTTTAGATTATATAACCTAAAAAGGAGGGAGCTATGCCTTGTAAAGTAGCAATTGTTGGAGCTTGCAGTTTGTCAGGCCGGGAAATTTTAAAAACTTTATCTGATCGTTCTTTCCCTTTAAGTCAAATAAGACTTTTTGAAACAGAATCTTCTGTTGGACAGCGATTGCTGTATAATAACGAAGAAATTCTTGTTGAAGAAGTCTCGGAACATATTCTTAGAGAAGCAAAATTTCATTTTGTTTTTTTTGCAGCTGGTTCAAA
>CAMQSH010000115.1 GCA_947036575.1 uncultured Brevinema sp.
ATAATAATTATAGTATTATTACGAAAGGAATATGATCATTCGTGGGCATTCAGATTATTAATATCTTCAAAACAAATAACACAATGAATGGATTTGAATCGACCAGCCTCTGTAAACCATCCTAGATCCATACCCATCTGCCTGTCTGGGGTGCAAAGTGCGCCAAGGTTGTGCGTGGTGGAAACCGTAGGTTACGAATGTAACTATGGATCTGTGAGACCGAGGGATGACCGTCACTACGGTCTAAAAAGGAATGATCACCTTCGTTCTGCCTATCACCGAGACCATATGTCAAAATCGTCATGTCCATGACCTCCGGAAGCAGAACGACCTGCGTCAATAAACAGCAGAGAATGCTCCCGGGTCAGTCTCCTATCCCTGAACGCCTCAGAATGGTCCGAGCGACAAGGATAGTGACGGTCATCCCTCGGTCTCACAGATCCATAGTTACATTCGTAACCTACGATCTGTTTCGACCTCACTCTGACCGTCACTACGGTCTAAAAAGGGATGACACATACCAAAAGGGTCGCGAGGAACCCAGAATCAATTATTAAAACCTCGCTCGGTCACGGACATGAGGGCGGCATCGCCGACTGGAGGCGGGCGAGTGACATCCACCCTATAAAAACGGGTAAAAGTGCATGGCGTCGACCATGAGGCCGCTGCACAGATATCGTGCGCTGCTACACCCCTAAGGGCAGCCCAAGACGTAGCCATACTCCTGGTAGAGTGAGCCCTCGTACCAGCAGGAACCGGTATTCCCTGCGCCCTGTAAGCATGGGAAATAACCTCCACCAGCCAATGCGAGAGTCTCTGCTTGGAGAGTGGAAGCCCCTGTCTTGCTGCACCGTAGCATATGAAAAGCTGAGAGTGCGCCTTCCGCAAGGACTGCGTACGGGCCAGATAGGCCCTCAAGGCCCTGACTGGGCACAGGGTCAGCAACCTGTCTTGCTCTGCCTGTGAGGTGGAAGAAGGCTGGAATTGAGTCACCTCCAGAACCTGGTTAATGGACTGCGGATTAAGAACCTTTGGCAGGAAAGCTGGATTCGGCCAAAGTGACACGCTAGCACCTCCTGCCTGCCACCTAAGGCAGTCGTCACTAACGGAGAGAGCACACAGCTCACTGACACGTTTCGCCGAACAGAGCGCCAAGAGAAAGGCAGTCTTAAGCGACAAGGAACGCAAATCTGCGTCTAAAATAGGCTCATACGGGCCTACAGTAAGTGACGTTAAAACCGTGGGCAGATCCCAGCTCGGTGCCCGCAAAGTGCGACCTGGACGCAACCGGCGGGCTCCCTTCAAGAACTGGCCAACCAAGGGATGCCTACCAAGGGGACCATTGTCCACACCCCGGTGAAAGGCCGAGATTGCTGAAGCATATACTTTCACGGTACTGGCCGCCTTGCCTTGATCCAATTCGGACTGCAAGAAACGTAAAACCTGTGGCACGGGGCAAGTCGCTGGCTCGAGGCCCATGCCAACACACCAATCTGAAAAGATCCTCCACCTGAGTGCGTAGCAAGCTCTAGTGGATGGAGCCCTGGCGTTATTTAGCGTGTCCTGGACAGACACATCTACCTGCTCAACGACGGGCCCTGCAGGGGCCAGACCCACAGACAGAGGGTCCCTGGGTTCGGATGCCAGATCCGCCCGTCTGCCTGTGACAAGAGATCCGCTCTGCATGGCAACTGCCATGGATGACCCTGCAACAGCCGGAGCAGGTCCGGGAACCAAGGCCTCGCTGGCCACCGTGGAGCCACCAGCAGGACTGAGTGATGGCCCTCCTGGATCCTCCGGAGAACCTGCGCTATGAGCGGGAGTGGAGGAAAAGCATACAACAAGCCTGTCGGCCATTCTTGTGACAGGGCATCCAGGCCCAAACTGCCCCCCTGCCCTGTGAGGGAGTACCACTCCGGGCAGTGCGTTGTCTCCGCCGATGCAAAGAGATCTACATGTGCGACCCCGTACCGCATCCAGATCTGGCTTATGACCTCTGCGCTCAATCTCCATTCTCCCGGGAGTGGCCCCGTCCTGGAGAGAATGTCGGCTGCTCTGTTCTCCACACCCGGGATGTGCACTGCCCTCAGTGAAGACAGCCGCGGCCAAGCCCAAGTCAATAAGGCCTCCGCCACCTTGAGGCACCGCTGAGACCTCGTTCCCCCTTGGTGATTGACGTAGTACACCGCCACAGTACTGTCCGTCCTCACGAGAACATGTTGGTGTTGCAACACCGGCAGGAATCTCTGCAGGGCAAGATGGATGGCCTTTAGTTCGAGGACATTGATGTGCTCCAACGTCCATGGGGGCTGCCACATGCCCCTCGCCGTCCGTCCTTCCCAGACGGCTCCCCAGCCTGTCAGGGACGCGTCCGTCGAAAGGACCTGTCTCCTGTGTGGAAGGCCCCCCAGTGGGACACCTCGGAGTAAGAACTCCCGGTCCCTCCAAGGGCGCAGGGCTCTGATGCAAGCCCGGGACACACGCAGCCTCACCTGCCTGTCGCTCTTCGGGTGAAGACCGAAGGCATTGAACCAGCACTGCAGGGGGCGTGCCCTCAGCAGGCCAAGAGGAACTACCGCCGCAGCTGCTGACATCAGACCCAGCAGCTTCTGGACTCTGTGAGCAGTCACGAGACCACCCAAGCGGAAATGACCCAGCATGCCGAGCAGGCTGTCTGCTCTCCGTGGAGTGAGAGATGCCGTCATGCCGACCGAGTCGAGGAG
Organism: uncultured Brevinema sp.; assembly: GCA_947036575.1. Lineage (GTDB taxonomy): Bacteria > Spirochaetota > Brevinematia > Brevinematales > Brevinemataceae > Brevinema_A. Next base: position 2,724 of record CAMQSH010000115.1, read on the forward strand.
GACACCGAGGAACTCTGCCTGTTGGCGGGGTTGCAGGTTGCTCTTTTTGTAGTTGACCTTGAAGCCCAGGAATTGAATGTGGGCCAGAACAGTCTCCGTGTCGCGCACTACCTGTTCTCGGGAGGGGGCGCAGACGAGCCAGTCGTCCAAATACGGTAGTATTTTGAGACCGCGAGCCTGAAGGGGGGAGAGCGCGGCTGACACCACGCGAGTAAAAACTCGTGGGGAGAGTGAAAGGCCGAAAGGTAGGACCTGGAACTGGAACGCCCTGCCCTGGAAGGCAAAGCGCAGAAAGGGCCTGTGTTCCGGGCAAATCGGAACGTGGAAGTAGGCGTCCTTTAAGTCCAACGATGTGAACCACTCCCCCTGCCGGATGGACTGCATCACCACCCCTGTGTGGACCATCTTGAAAGGCAGCACCTTGAGGTACCGATTCAAGGGCCTGAGGTCGAGAACGGGCCGGAGACCGCCATCTTTCTTTGGAACGATAAAATACTTGCTGTAGAACCCAGCGAGCTGTGCGCTGGGCGGTACTTCTGAGATGGCCCCTTTCAGAAGTAGCTCTTGAACCTCTGTGGCAAGTGCGGACATTAAAACCGGGTCTTGTACAGACGTTACCTTGACCCCTGAAAACATAGGGGGCCGTCGTCGAAATTGCAACCGGTAGCCACGAGCCACCGTGGCTATGACCCAAGGGTCTGGGACAATCCCCTCCCAGGAGGTCCGTGACAACTGGGAAGGACAATCGACGGGCGCCCCTGGGATGCTATGCGGGACCACTACCGCGGCCCGCACCCCTACCTCTGCCTCGGTGTTGACCCCCTCTACCCCTGGAACGGGGATATGGGGCTGATCTCTGGTCAGGTGGACGAAATCGCCCGTCACCAGAGGACTGTGGGATGTTCCCCCTCGGCGGAGGCCGGGCCGGCAGCCGCGGCCTATATCCGCCCACGGACACCCTGCTGACCGTTGAGGCAGGTCTACGGCACACCCGCTGGACAGCTTCCCTAGACGCTGCAGCACGTTCAGCGCGGTCGAGCACCTCCTGGGATCCTGGGTGGAAAACATGCCCAGGGGCAACTGGGAGGTTCAGCAGCTCCTGCTTGATGGGCTCTGGCAGGGAGGTCTGTGCCAGCCAAACCTGCCTGCGGCACAACACCGCGGAACCCATGGCGTCTCCCACATCACGTGTCAGCTGGGCGTGGGATGACAGAGCTGCATCCAGCAGGGCCCTGGCGTCCTGGTCGTCTCGACTCAGCGTCTTGCGAAGCGACGCCAGCGTAATGGCCAGAGCGTTACCCATCCGGGCCGCTCGTGCTGCTGCATTAAAAGTACGAGTGGCCAGGCGGTCCGTCTTTGCGCACTCCTTACGGGGGCACCGTGGGTTGGGTGACACACCAGTGAGGCCCAGAGATGTCAAGGCGGCCATTGATGGCTCGACCGGTGGCATGTCCCCGAGTCCAGTCTCCACGGGGTACGTGGCTGTTGCTAGCTGGCGGCAGCCTGCATTGAACTGTGGGCGCTGCGTCAGCTTACCCCATGAGGACCTCAGCATTGCCGTGTAGTCAGGCGGCACCGGCACGGGGGGTGGTGGGGTAGCACAAGGGATGCCCTCCCAGATACCTCCCATGGGAGCCGGAGCAGGTGTGGGCGCCTCAAGGCCCAGGATGTTGGCAGCGCTCAGCACCCGTGCCATCAGGGAGCTGACGGGGACCTCTCCCGCCCCCACGGAGCTATCACCCAGTACTGCAGAGCCCGTCTGCAGATCGTCCATGAGGTCGTCTCCTGTGTGCTCTGACTCCGTTCGGGGAGCATAGAGGGATAGCACATCCGCATCGTCCCGTTCCTCCTCCTCACCATGGCTCTCAGGCCTGGATGAGAGGGTGCCCTCCTGGCCAGGGGGCAGGCTGCCTTGAGAAGAGGCCTGGCGATCTACCAGCCTGTCCATCTTCTGTGCCAGAGCCTGGAGAGCAGAGAGGATCTGGAGCGACTCCGCGCTACCACCCTCGGTCACTGCCGCTGTTGCCCGACGCTCAGCAGGACGCTCAGCCGGACGCTCAGCCGCCGGACGCTTAGCTGGAGTGGGTGCAGCTCTCTGGGACGGCCTGTGGGGGGACCCATGCTGTCGGTCCCGCTTGTGAGTGTGCTTCCGGCCATGCCCGCTGAAAGGGAGTGGCTGGACAGGGGAACGTCGCCTCTCTCGTCGGCCCTCATTCACGTGGCCGCATATCAGGGCGGCCCGACGTTGTCTCTCACCCCTGGAGAGGTCGCAGGCAGCGCTGCAGGGGTGGTCGACGTCCTCCAGGACGTGTGCGGCCCCAAGACACATGGGGCACTCCCTGTGCCCATCACTGGCACTCATGGAGGCGCTGCAGATCCTGCAGCAGTGTGAAGCCATCGCAGGCCCACCTAGGCGGTGTTGATGCTTGGATCCCTCCTCGATTCGTCCACCAGGGTATTCCCGTGGCCCGCACCAGCGCACGAATGCACCTAGCAGGCGCACACTAGCCCCACCGTCTGCGAACAGAGGTCTAGGGTGCCACAGAACCAGAGAGGTGGCCCGCACCAGCGCACGAATGCACCTAGCAGGCGCACACTAGCCCCACCGTCTGCGAACAGAGGTCTAGGGTGCCACAGAACCAGAGAGGTGGCCCGCACCAGCGCACGAATGCACCTAGCAGGCGCACACTAGCCCCACCAGCTGCGGACAGGGGTATAGGGCGTGGCAGGGGAGGCGACACAGAGGAGCACTGCAGCGATCAAACAAGAAGCACACAGTAACAGCACAAATAAAGCCAAAAAACAGGCTATACAACAACAGAGAACACCCCAGAAATAAATCCAGGTACACTCAAACAATAAACCACTGCACAAGCAGGCTATAGTAACAGAAAATATTACAGCAACGTGACTATTTACCGTGCTACAATAAATAATAAACAACAAACTAGCGCTAGGTGGCCTGCAGCAAACTGACAGGCCAACACAAAATCCGGCTGCACAATGCAGTAACACACAAAAGATAACAGGCAGACTTACGAAAAACTTCGGCTGCAACGACAATAAAGCACAGAAGACCGCACGGCGGCCCACACCAGTGCGCGCACGCACCTAGTGGGCTCGCACAAAGCCCACGGCTGCGAACAGGCGTCTAGGCACAGTATAAACAAAACAAATAACCCGGAAACTAGCGCTCAAAACAGCAATCTAAGCTAAACAAAGATCTAGCTTAGCTGAAAGAAAAACACCACTCCAATCCTCGGGGGCAAATAATATGCACCCGTACCCGCAGGTAGCGAATTACGTAAGTGATGTCTTACCTTAAGTCTCGAAGTCTCTTCAATACTCACCTTAGGTCTCTGAGGCGAGAAGGAAAAAGAGACTGACCCGGGAGCATTCTCTGCTGTTTATTGACGCAGGTCGTTCTGCTTCC
>CAMQSH010000116.1 GCA_947036575.1 uncultured Brevinema sp.
AGACTTGGTAAATACGATGTGATTGTTGGTATTAATCTACTAAGAGAAGGGATCGATTTACCTGAAGTTTCTCTTGTTTGTATTTTAGATGCTGATAAAGTAGGGTTTTTACGATCTACTCGTTCTTTGATCCAAATCATAGGACGTAGTGCGCGTAATAGTGATGGTCTGGTATTAATGTATGCTGATAAGATAACTCCTGCAATGAAAGAAGCTATGAGAGAAACATCTCGTCGACGAAAACTTCAAAATGCTTATAATATAGAGCATAATATTATTCCCCAAACAATTAAAAAAGATATAACAGAGATTCTAGAAAGAAAATATAATGCTGATGATGCCAAAAAAACTACAAGATCTGAAATTAAAGAAATTTTACAAACTAAAAAAACTAACAAGAAAAAAATAGAAGAAATCGCCCAATTAATGGAAGATTACTCTGGAAAATTATTATTTGTGGAAGCTGGTATCTGTAGAGATGAAATAGTAAAAATTAAAAAAGAAATGGATAAATTAGCAAAAACAAAAACAAAAAAACTATTATAGAGAATATTATGATTTTAACACGAACTGATCGTATTATTATTGATGATTTACCTGAATCTTTGCCTAGAGCTTTAAGAGATTTAACTTGGAAAGATGGTCTTCTAAAAGATCTAGCCCCAGCAATATATACGGTAGAAAAAGAAAAATTTACTTATCTTATTGAAGAATATAATCACAAAGACGATGCATTATCTCATTGGAGATCACATCGTCAATATATTTATATTTATATTATTATATCTGGAGAAGAAATTATAGAAGTTAATGATATATCTGAATTAACAATCTTACAAAAATATAATGCTAAAACAGATCAGATTTTGTATTCTGGAGCTCCTCAGACAAAAATACATCTCAAAGAGAATAATATTGTGATTTTATACCCCGAAGATGCCTATAGAATACAATACAATCTTAATTCTTTTATAAAAAAATGTACAATCAAAATCCCTTTTTAATTAGTATTTTTTAGAGGTTCTGGTACGACAACATTTACAAAAATAAATTTACTACCAATTACTGGAGCATCTAAAGTTAATTCACTTTGATATAATTTTGGAACTAAAATACTCTCTCCAGTACCTGTCTTACTTTCAAAAAGAGATTGTCTTGCTACAGGAATATGTTCAAAAAACCCAGCCCCTATCAAACTCCCCTCTCTCACATCTACTAATACAGCTTGTAACACATTATTATCAATAGGCTTTTTTAGTTCTTTTAATAATTGTTTAACTGTTCTTATTGCATATTTATCTGGAAACAGTGTTGCTAATTCTGATTCTAAAGTAATACTACTTCCTATAAGAAGAGTATACGCTCCCTCTGTCAGATTTTTTGGTAAAGTCAAAGTCATATTTGTATAAATATCATCAGCTAAATATTGTTGTAAAATAAGATTAATATCAATGTTTTCTCCAGGAAAATAGGCAGTTTTTGCAACTTTAGCTCCACTAACAGCATAATATTCATAATATTCATCTTTTACATCAATAGTAAATTCAATTTTTGAAGGAACCAAATGAACCAAGCTATTAGACCATAAAATAGAAATATAATTTTCCCAATACTTTTTAATAGACATAGGTGCATAAGTAGTATGCCGAACCCAAGTAGAACTATTAGAAATAACTTGATTATTTGTAAATTCTAAATTCCAAGATAATTGTACTTGTTTTTCTATATTTTTCCCCAATTCTCTTTCAAGAACTGCTCCCATACCCTCACTAATGAGTGTTGGTAAATACTTACGAGACCTAGCCATATTTATATTGTAGGAGTTAGAATATTCTTTGCCTCTAACATTTATAGTCACAGGAATCATAGATGCTTTTTTATCAAAACGTCCATAAACAGAAGAAAGCCCATCAAACATTGTTGAACCTATTGTCTCAGGAAGAGCTGTTCCCAACTTAAAGGACAAGCGAGAGCTTGACATCACATCATAAATTTCGGCTCTTGCTACAGGCAAGCTAATAGGACCTTCGCTATCCATAGGATGCCCATAGATATAAAAATCTTCTCCATCAACATAAGTAACAGTACCTATAGAAGCTAAATTAATATCACCTTCCATCAATTTTATGGCAACGGCATCTCCTGCTTTTAAAGGAGCGACTCCATTACTTCTAGAGGAAGGAACCGTAATAAATTCTTCCAGACCTCTTTCGTATGTTTTGGTATCAGGTACATTTTGTATTTTTTGGAGAATATCTGATTCTTCCATCCCATTCATAAACCATGCGGTTTGAATAGACGTAGCATTTTGAGGAACATACACTGTATTACCACTTCTTGTTTTATCAGATATCATATCTTGAATAGGGACTATCCCTGCTAATAACTCTATAGCATTTGCCCAAGTATATGCCAAGGCTCCTACTAATTTTCCATCTATATAAACAGGACTTCCACTCATTCCAGCAGCTACACGACTACGTTCAACATTTTCGCCAGATAATTTTACAAGTATCATTCCACTTTTAGTAAGTTTATTAGGCATAAATGCAATAACTTCAAGCTCCATTTTTTCTGGTTCAAGACCTTGCATTACAGTAAGAGCATAGCCTTTCATTCCTTTTTTTAGTTTATAAGGATCAAAGAATTCTATTTTTTCTTGTGCATATATCGTATTAACAAATAATACTAATAATAATAACTTTTTCATACTTTTCCCTTATTTAAAAATTTAATTTCATACCACCATTGGCTTGAATACCACCATAGTAAGTTCCCGAAATAAATTGAACATTTTGATTCAAGACATTATTTACTTCTATAAATAATTCTGTGATTTTATATATCTTTTGTGAAACTCTAAAATTCAATAGATGTATTGTTGCTGATTTGTTGAGAACCGTCAAATTACGTGGTGCATACATGGTATATCTTGTTTCAAAATTAAAGCCAATAGGACTATACCCTAAATTCATCAAGAAATCAAATTTATGAGGAGTAAATAAGAGCCATTCTTTTTGTATACCTTCATAACGATAAGAAAGTGCTATATCAAAAATTTTCGTAAGTTCTGCTCCTATCGTAATTCCAGCACCTAACACTCCCACTCTATCTGTTGTAGTAAAGGAATATAATTTTTCTGTAGTATCATAAGCATAAATTCTTTTATTTTTGTAATCACTATATTCTACATCTCCACTCATCCAAAAATATGGACGTGGTGTTATTCTAAAAGATGTTGAATAAATCCAACGAGATTCTGGGGCTGGTGTAAAGGAATATAATTGAACTTCTTTTGCTGATCTTTCTGCATTATATAAATTAAAATCACCTGACACCTTTAGATCAATTGCAAAAATATCTAAATAATTATAAAGTAATACTATTTCTGGCCATCCAAATAGATTTTCTACTGAAGAACCACCAATAACAAAGCCTATATCAATACCAAATCCTTTACCTAATAAAAAATCACTTTTAATTTTTAAAAAGCCTGTATGTGCTTGAGCTGTAGAATAGTCATTCAAATTATAGACTACTTGTACTTCAAAATAATTCCAATCAGTAAAATTGACCTTATAAGACAGATCAATACCACCATCTATTAATAATTTATCCTTGGTTTGAATTCCTTGAATATCTTGAAATTCCATAAGAGAAAAGCCTGCGTGAGCTTCTATATCTAAATAAGAGTTATCATTAATCCAATGTTTAGTAGTTATTGTTGTAGGAATATATTGAAAAAATTGAATATTTTCTGTATTATCAACAAAATTAATTTTATTCTGATCATAAGAAAAATCAACAGTCACACTAGTATTTGTTAAATCTATAACAAAAGTAGTATCTAAAGTGTTTTTATAGAATGATGTATTAATATATTCTAAATTATTATAGGCAGCATTTTGACGAAATTGCCCTGAATAAGAAAGCCTATAAAATAAATTTTTGATAATATTTTGAGATAATGCGTTGATTTCTGTATTGTTAAAAGATCCATAGGCAAATTGAATATAAGATAATTTATTTATATCTTTTTGAGATAGTGCTAATCCCAAAGAAGCATCTGTAATTCCCGTCATCAATTCTTCTAAATATACTTCTTGAAAATGAGGAGCACGGTCTTTTAAAATAGCGGATTCTGAACTAGTAGTATTAAGAGAGCTTTGATCATCGATAGCGAAATCCAACTCTGGCAATATAATTTCATCAGCTTGAGCAAAAATAATTGTAGGCAAAAAAATGAGCAACAAAATTAAGAATTTAAACATAGTTATGTTTCCTTAAAATCAATTGCTCATATTATAATATATTTTTTACAAAATAACAATATTATTCTTCTATCTCATCCTCATCAAAATCTTGAGGAAACTTTATTCCATAAGCTTTTAATGTTGCTGTTCCTTCAGAAGCCACAGGTAAATACCCTCTGTTTACTAAACCTTGGGTGTATATTTTATTGTAGACAAAAGCTCCAAAAATATTAATAATATAATAAAAAGCTGTTGAGAACATACTATATATACCTAAATCATCTGTCATTTGTAAAGATTGTACTCCATCTATATCAGAAAAAGTATAAGGCATCATATAAAAAACACCTGCTAATAGTCCCATATATATTAAAAATAAAGGAACAAATACTCTAAAATCTTTACGAAATAAAGGAACAAACAATCCAAAAAAGAATGTTGTCCAAGAAAATCCTAGTATACCTATTTTAACCTCATTTTCATTTTTCTTTTTTAAGAATAAAGTTAATGCCATCATAAAACTCCTTATATTATGATTATATTATTATAATCATCTGTTCTATCTAATATAATCATTTAAAATTATTTTGACCAAAATATCAGTCAAAATAATTCTATTTTAAGTATAAAAATTAGATAAATATTATTTGATTTCTGTATCTGCACCTAAATCAAATGATAAATTTTCGTAGTTTCTATTTAAAGCAACAGTAATAGGAAGCATCTTTGCTACTGGTCCCATCAATTGACGTGGTCCAGGAGAAGTAAAACAATCACTTTCTGACCATTGTTTTCTACGGGATACAAAAAATTCAAAAGCTGGAGAATCTAATTTTACAAGAGCTTTTTCGATTACGAATTCATCTTGACCATGTCTACGCTCTATATTAAGAAGTCCTGTTAATGGAATAGCTTGTGCTACCCCTCCATTTTGAAGATCTGTAATTGCAGCCATATAACCAGTATGTCCACCCAAAGCTAAAGATCCAGCAACTAATCCTAAATTAAGACAGTACGCTGCATCAAATAATGTTGGTGCACCACATCTACCCTCATAACCAAAGAAATGATTTAATGCATTAAATTTGTAACTTGAGAATAAAGTATCTTTAGAAGCATTTACTTGTAATTTTGCAATACGAGCTTTAACCATTTCTATAACTAGTGTTTCTGTAGGGATTTGAGATAATGGAAGATTTCCATGAGAATCTCTCTCTAAGAGTAACATGTCTTGAATACTATCTGGTAATTCTTGATACAATGCTTTTGTTTGAGCATTTAAGTTAGACATAATAAATTCTTTTTTAGTAATAATATCCATAGTAGCAATTTTATCCAAATTATGTCCCATAATTTCATCCATTTCAGCAAGTAATACCTGCATTTCTGGAATAAATTCAATAAATCCTTCGGGGATTAAAACAAGCCCATGATTGATTCCTTTGTCAGCTCTTAATTTGATAACAGAAGCAATATCATCAATAACTTGTGCTAAAGACATTTTTTTCTCAAGAATTTCTTCTGAAATAATAGTATAAGCAGGTCTTGTTTGTAGTGATGTTTCTAAAGCAACATGACTAGCAGCACGACCCATAATTTTAACAAAATGCCAATATTTGAGTGATGATGCAGTATCTTGTAAGATATTACCAACCATTTCAGCGTAGATTTTTGTTGCTGTATCAAAACCAAAAGAAATTGGTAATAAATCTCCTAATTGAAGATCACCATCTATTGTTTTTGGAACACCAATTACAGTAACACCTAGAGGTGCTAATAATTCTGCTAAAACAGCAGCATTAGTATTTGAATCATCTCCACCAACAATAATAACAGTATCAATTTTATGTTTTGTTACAACTTCTTTAACCTGACTAAATTGTTCTTC
>CAMQSH010000117.1 GCA_947036575.1 uncultured Brevinema sp.
TACAGAATATGCAAAATAAATTCAAAAAGCCCCCTTATTTGAGGGGGCTTTTTAATAAATATATAAATAAGAGGAATTCATGTCTCACTTCCCAAATCCTGAGGAATATTCTCTCAAACAATCTCTCAGTCATCTAGAGCAACTTCCATCATATACTAAAGCTTTTATTTTAAAAAAAGCAAAAGGGGTATACCTCTATGATATTGACGAAAATAAATATACTGATTTTGATTTAAATAAGGGAACAATTTTTACAGAACATTCTCCAAAAAGACTTACAAAATTCATTAAAAATGTTCTTTCTTCTGGATTGAGTACTTGTGGATTTTATCATAAATTTACTTTCAAAGCTCAAAAATATTGGAAAAAAATTACTGATTTTAATCATATAGGATTTCATGCTTCTTTTATAGAAATGATTCTTGCTGTTATTAATACACTCGATATCAATAAAGCTAAAATATGTATAGGTTACACTACTCAAAACTTGTATCTACAGCTATTACCCTTATCAAATATTATCTCTTTAAAAAAAATAAATCCTTCTCAAGAAATCACAGGTATTGATTTACTATTAATAGAAGAATTTAATGATGATTTAGAAATAACAAAAATAAATAATAGCACCGTACCTATTATAAAGATTCATAGTCGTTTTTTATTTCGTGCTCAAGGCATCAAAAAAGAGATATCCTTTGAATCGGAATATCTCCACTTTATCACTAGCTCTCCTTTTGGTGGAAAGTCTATAGGTATACTTGCGAGTAACGTACCTATTGATTATGCTCCAGCATCCTTTGATGATGGTATACTATATCTTGAAGGGGCTAAATTATGGTCATCGCTTTCTTTATCTAGTATAATTAAATTCGAACATCCTCAATTTGATTGTTATCAAGGCTTTGCTAAAAGTCATATAGATTTAGATACTCATTTTTTTTTGAAACGTGGTATTTATCTTCAAGAGAATATATTATATTTTTCACCTCATCATACCAAGCATGATTTTAGAAGACTAAAGCAAGCATTAAATGAGTATTTTACTCTAATGTCAAACGATATCCTTGACCAAAAATAGTTTGTAAATATTTAGGATTTCGTCCATCATCTTCAAACATCTTTCTTAGTGCTACAATATTAGTATCTATCACCCTATCTGTAACTATTTTCTCTTCAGATGTCCATATTCTATCTAATAAGATAGTTCGTGAGACCGTTTCCCCTCTATATTCCAACAATACTTTTAAAATTGCTAATTGTTTTCTAGTGAGAGCATATATTTTATCATACTTACAATATGTTTCCTCTATTAGTGATAAGGTTCCACCAGCAATATTAGTACACGTATTATTATTTGCCAAACTATATTTTTTAGATCCTAGTACCAATAGCCAATACCATAATTGATGAAAAAAGAATTCAGATTTTTCACTATCTGTAGCATTCAATATAAAAAACAATTCTTTTGTAGCAATAACTTCGTCTATAGTATTCATATCCTCTACTAATATGATACATATAGTGTTAGGAAATTCTAGTTTAATATTTTTTATAATTTGTTCATAGTTTTTATAATATTGTGAAATTAAAAACACAGGAAAAAACTTCATTGTTGAAAAAGAATTTACTAAAGAAGAAAAAGATACATAATAATTATAGTGTTTTGCTATTTCTTCTAATTTTTTCATATTAAGATGATTACACCCTATTGCTAAGGCATGAAAAATCATATTGGATTTATTTGATATTCTCTTCATTATCTAACCTTTCTATTGATTTTAATTCATAAATAATTCTCAATGCATCCAAAGGGGTTAATGAATTTGGATCTATCCCAGAAACAAAATCAAAAAGTTTATCCTTTTGAAAACTATGTATATCTTCTTTGTTAAATAAATTACCACTTTCTATTTGAACTTGTTTTACAGTAAAAAATGTTCCTTTTTCTAGCTGTGATAAAATATCCGTAGACCGTTGAATAACGCCAGAGTCAATCCCTGCCATTTCGGCAACATGTATTCCATAACTTTTAGAAGCTTTACCTTCTATTACTTTACGTAAAAAAACAGGTTTACCTTTATTTTCTTTGATAGCCATACACAAATTTTTCACACCATTAAAACGTGCAATTTCTGTCAATTCATGATAATGGGTAGAAAATAATACTTTACCTTGCTTATGTGGATGTAATAATAAATGTTCTAAGATAGCCCAAGCTAAAGACAAACCATCCAAGGTAGATGTACCCCTTCCAAGCTCATCCATAATCACTAAACTTTTTGGAGAAATTTTATCAATAATCATTGCAGCTTCTTGCATTTCTACAAAAAAAGTAGAGCGACCAGCACCCAAATCATCTGAAGCTCCTATTCTGGTAAATATCTGATCTACAATCCCCATCGTTGCTGAATCAACAGGTAAATAACTACCTATTTGAGCCATTACTGCAAAAAGTGCATTCTGCCTTAAGTAAGTAGATTTACCAGCCATATTAGGGCCTGTAACAATAGAAATCCTAGAGTTTTTATTGATCTGGGTATCATTAGAAACAAAAGTTTCTTTTACTAATAACTTTTCAATAACAGGATGTCTACCTTCTTTGATATCCCAATCAAATTTATCGTTTAATATAGGTTTACGATATCTACTATTTTTAGCAACTATTGCCAAAGAACTTCGTAAATCTACTTCTGTAATAAATTCACTTAAAGGTATTAATTTGGAATAATAGGCTTGTATATCTAGTACAAATTGTTCATAAATTTCTCTTTCTAAACGAAATATTGATTCTTCTGCTTTAGAGATTTTTTTTTCAAATTCATCTAGTACAGGAATAGAAAAACGTTCTGCATTTACAAGACTTTGTTTGCGTGTGTAGTGTTCAGGAGCATTTTTGGAAGCAACCTTAGAAATCTCTATATAATACCCAAAAATCTTATTAAAAGCAATTTTTAGAGTGTTAATTCCTGTATTAATTCTTTCTTCTGCTTGTAGTTGAATAAGATACTTTTTTCCATTTTCGATGATATCTTTATAAGAATCCAATTCTGTATTGACACCTAATCGTACGACATTACCATTTATTGCATTAGAACATTCAGAATTAATCATGGAATAAATCATAGTACAAAGATCTTCCAAAGGCGTAAGAGTAGCCATATAATCATTAAATGGCAAAGCTGATTTGAGAAAGTTTTTTATTTTTTCAGATCTTTCTACCGTATCAACGAGAGCTAAACATTCTCTGGGAAGAATTTTTCCTGTTATTAAACGAGCCGTCAGTCGTTCTAAATCACTCATGCCTTTTAAGATATCTTGAATGGATTCACAACCTCCAGAAAGATTCATAAAATATTCTGTACGAGCTTGTTGTCTTAAAATATCTGTTAATTGAGCTGAAGGTGCGACTAATAATCGTCTTAATTTTCGAGCTGCTGGCATTGTTTTTGTTTTGTTTAGAATAGCAAATAATGTTCCTTTTGTTGAAAAATCTTTGGCATTATGAACAAGTTCCAGATGTTTGAGTGTATCTTCATTCATAAACATCGTATCCATCTTTTCAAATTGTATAGGAATTTGTAAATGCTTTATACTATCTTCCGAAAAATGATTTTCTTCTAAATACGTAAAAAGCCCCTTCAATCCTAGTAGTTGCGAAGATGAAAAATCCTGAGTATTAATGTTATTTACTTCTATATAGAGTCTAAATAAATTGTTTTCTTGAAAATAATCTTTTGCTAATACTCTCAATGTTTCTTGATATGTTTTTAATTCTTCTTGTATAGAAAAATCATAGAAAAACTCATGCATACAAAGAGTCTCTACAGGCATATAACGCATAAGCTCATCAGATAAAAAAGCTACAGGATTGGATTCTTGAGAGGAGCGAATAATAATATCGCCTGTGGAAATATCAGCAAAAATAATAGATAATTCTTGATCTGTGTAAACAGCTATTGCTAAAAATGAATTCACAGATCTATCGAGTAAAGGATTTTCTGACCAAGTCCCCTTTGTTAATATAGATACTACGTCTCGTTTTACAATACCTTTTGCTTGAGAAACATCTTCTACTTGTTCACAAATCGCAACCTTACACCCTGCCTCTACTAATTTGTAGGCATATTGTTCTAAAGAATGATATGGAAATCCACACATGGGTCTATCACTTCTTTTAGTGAGTGCAATATTAAGAATTTTAGCTGTTTCTAAAGCATCTTCATTAAACACTTCATAAAAATCTCCTAAACGAAATAAAAGAATTTTATCTTTATGATTTTGTTTAATCGAATCATATTGCAGTTCCATAGGTGTTTTTTTAGACATCCAAACCTCATCTATTTAGTACTATTCTTATAGTATATCTTGTTTATAAAAATTTGTCTATAAAAAAATAAAAAAGTCCCAATAAATATTGGGACTTTTTATTTTAAAATAGTTTATTTATTAATCTTCTTCATACTCTACAACTTCATACTGTTCAAACATTTGAACATCAGTATATCCTTGTCTATATAACTCTTGCGATATCTTTTCTGCTTCTTTTTTTTCTTTAATAGCTCTAATCTCAACAAAATAAATCTCTTCTTTGTAATAAATTCCAACAGACACATTTAAGTTAAGTTCATTAATATCTCTAAGAATAATATTCGCCACAGAAAGATCTTTTAATTGAGCAATACGAATAACAAATCCTTTGTTATCAGAAAAACCATATTGCCCTGCAACACCTGCTGATTTTTCTGTGAATTTTGCTACTTGATTTTCTAAACGAGCTATTTCTGGAGAAATATATTGAATCTGAGGCTCTTCTATAGCATTAGCATAGATAGGTTCTAAAATATAATCCATTTGATAATCTTCTGCAGAAGGTAGTTCTGAAATCATTGTTTCTATTGGAGCAAATTCAGCAGAACCAGGAGTATTTGTATAAATATTTGTAATAAATTCTTGTGTAACATTCGTATAAATATTTAACCCACCATTTGGCATATCTATTAAATTAGTGAAAAATTCTTGTGTTATATTTGTATAAATATTTAGTCCACCATTTGGCATGTTTATTAAATTCGTAACATACCTTTCTGCTATGTTTGTATAAACATTAAGCCCACCATTTGGCATATTTATCAGATTAGTCAAGAATTCTTCTGTTACATTCGTATAAATATTTAGTCCACCATTTGGCATATTAATAAAATTAGTTACAAAGTCTTCCGTTACATTCGTATAAATATTCAGCCCACCATTTGGCATACTAATGAGATTGGTTACTAATCTTTCTGTTATATTTGTCTGTATATTAAGACTACCTACCGGTATATTAACTAAGTTAGTTACAAATTCTTCTCTTATATTTGTATAAATATTCAGCCCACCATTTGGCATGTTTATTAAATTAGTTAAGAATTCTTCTGTTACATTCGTATAGATATTTAACCCACCATTTGGCATATTGACTAAATTCGTAATATATCTTTCCGTCACATTCGTATAGATATTTAACCCACCATTTGGCATATTTATTAGATTGGTAATATATCTTTCCGTCATATTCGTTTCTATATTAAGACTACCTGCTGGCATTGTTATTAGATTGGTGATATATCTTTCTGTTATATTCGTCTCTATATTAAGACTACCCACTGGCATATTGACTAAATTAGTAAAAAATTCTTCTATCACATTCGTTTGTACATTAAGTCCACCATTTGGCATATTTACTAAATTGGTGATATGTCTTTCTGTCACATTCGTATAAATATTAATTCCGCCTCTTGGCATATTTATGAGATTAGTTACAAATCTTTCTGTTACATTTGTCTCTATATTAAGACTACCTACTGGCATATTGACTAAATTAGTAATGTATCTTTCTGTTACATTTGTCTCTATATTGATACTTCCTACTGGCATCGTTATTAGATTAGTAATAAGTCTTTCTACAGCATTTGTGATAAAATTAGTTTTGTCAAATGGTCTATCCCATACATTGGTTATAACTCGTTCCGTCATATTTGTAAATACATTTGTTCTATCAAATGATCTATTAACTCTATTCGTGATAACCATCTCTGTCATATTTGTAAATACATTTGTTCTATCAAATGATCTATTAACTCTATTCG
>CAMQSH010000118.1 GCA_947036575.1 uncultured Brevinema sp.
ATTAATAATAATATTAGCTCTATTTTTGCGAATAGACAAGCTAGTATGATAGATAGCAAAGTTTCTAAAAATATGGAACAACTATCTTCAGGAATGCGTATTAATAGTGGAGCAGATGATGCCTCAGGGCTTGCTGTTTCCGAAAAAATGCGTACCCAAATTCGTGGTTTGGATCAAGCCATGAGAAACACCCAAGATGCAACATCTTTTATTCAAACGGCAGAAGGTTATTTACAAGAAGTAACTGCCTCTTTGCAACGTGTAAGAGAATTAAGTATTCAAGGGGCTAATGGGATTTACACTGATGAAGATCGTGGATATCTCAACCTAGAAATAGGATTACTTGTAGATGAGATTGATCGTATTTCTAATACGGCTCAATTTAACACTATGTCCATGCTCAATGGTAGATTTGCTCAACCTGGTGTTGTAGCGCCTACTGATGAAGTAGTTGCAGATGCGGGTCAAGTTGTTGCTGATAACAACATCGCCCCAGCACCTGTTGTTGATACTAGTAGTGGTTTATTACTACATATTGGACCGAATCAAGACAATAATGTACAACTCTATATCAGAGAGCTTAGTGCAGAAGGATTAGGACTACGTGATGGTGATGGAAACGTAACTATTGGGACAACATCTGCTGACTTGGCTAATTTGTCTATAGGAAAAATTGATAGTGCGCTTAGTGAGGTAACTAGTCAAAGAACAGAACTCGGGGCTTATCAAAATAGATTTCAAAGTGTATATCAAGGCTTATACATTGCTTATGAGAATACTACAGCGGCCGAATCTCGTATTCGTGATACTAATATGGCTCGCGGAGTCAGTGATCTTGTTAAGAATCAAATTCTTCAACAAGCCTCTGTCTCTATGATTGCTCAAGCAAATCTAAAACCTCAAATGATTCTCTCTCTATTATCTTAACTCAACTCCATAAGAGTTAGAGTCTCTTTTTTTTCATTAAAAAATCCCCTAGTTATACTAGGGGATTTTTTTATTTTTTGAATAGCAAGATAAAAAAATTACTATAATAGATCTTTATCCGTCACTGTTGAATCAATAATCACTGCTAAAG
Source organism: uncultured Brevinema sp. (assembly GCA_947036575.1). Lineage (GTDB taxonomy): Bacteria > Spirochaetota > Brevinematia > Brevinematales > Brevinemataceae > Brevinema_A. The sequence continues at coordinate 1,079 of CAMQSH010000118.1, forward strand.
CCCCATCTCCCGTAACATTACAAGCAGTTCCAAAACTATCTTGAGTAAGATACAAACTAATAATTAATGCTGTCATCTCTGGAGTAAAACCTAAATTACTTTGTAAAATACCAACGGCAGCCATTACTGCACCCCCAGGTAATCCCGGTGCAGCTACTGTCATTACTCCTAATAACAAAACAAATCCTAACATATCTAGCATAGATATAGGCATACCTGAAATTAATAAAATTGCAATAGAACAACTTGTTAAAGTTGTCATAGAACCTGACATATGAATATTAGCACATAAAGAGGCTACAAATTCTGCAATTTGAGGTCTGACTCCATTATTTTTAATGGATTGAACTGTTACAGGAATGGTAGCAGCAGAAGATTGAGTCCCTACCGCCGTCATATAAGCTGGTAACATATTTTTAATTAATGACAAAGGATTCTTTTTTGAAATCGCTCCTGCAATAGTATACTGTACTGTTAATACTATTAAATGTAAACAAATAACAACTATAAACACTTTGGCAAAAACAGACATCACAATGACAACTTGGCCAGAATATGCCATTTGTGCAAATACACCAGCGATATGAATAGGAAGCAAAGGAATTACTATTGATTTAATGGTACTTGATATAATATGATGAAATTCTTGAAATCCGTTTTTGAGAGAAGTGCTCTTTAATCCAGCAATCCCAATCCCTAAAATAAACGATAAAATAAGTGCTGTCATCACAGACATTAATGGAGGCATTGCTAATGACAAATAAGGCTCAACTGATTTAGAAGAATCTGCTAAGGTTTGGATATTAACACCTGATAATAATGTTGGTAAAATTGACATATCAACCATAACTACAGTCATACCAACAAGTACGGTAGAACCATAGGATAATACTACTGTAATGCCTAACAATTTTTTAGCACTACCTCCTAATTCAGCAATACCATAGGTGATAAAAGCTAAAATTAATAAAGGAATAATAAAAGATAAAAAAGATCCAAAGAGACTATTAAAAGTCGCTAATAATCGAACACATATCTCTACATTACTTAAGCCTACTAATATCCCTATAGATATCCCTAAAATCAGTCTGAATAGTAAGTTATTTTTTATATTATTCATAACAAACTCCTTATTTATAATATCTATTATTATATACTACATTTAAAATTATACAACACTAAATTCGTTTGTTTTGTTAATATAATGAGATATCATCAAAATATTATTTTAAGTATTGCAATATCTTTTACATTCTGTTATACTAAAACAATATATTTTATTAAATGGAAAGGTGTACTATGAGTAAAAAGAATTCCTACCCAGTTAATCTCCCCAAAACTAGTTTTGATATGAGAGCTGGATTAGTCAACAAAGAGCCTGTAATGCTCGAAGAATGGGCTAAAAAAAATATTTACCAAAAAAGAGTAACTAAACAAGAAAAAGCTCCTACTTTTATTCTTCATGATGGTCCTCCTTATGCTAATGGAGATATTCATATAGGAACATCACTAAACAAAATTTTAAAAGATGTCATTTGTCGTTATAAATATATGGAAGGATTTAATACTCCTTTAATTCCAGGTTGGGATTGTCATGGACTACCTATAGAACTAAACACTCTCAAAGCTTTGGGAAAAACTGCTGATTCTTTAACACCTTTTGAAATTCGTGAAAAATCTCGAGAATATGCTCAAGACTTTGTAAACAAACAAAGAGATAGTTTTAAGCGTCTTGGAGTTTTTGCTGATTGGGATAATCCTTATCTCACCATGTCTAATGATTACGAAGCATCTATTATAGAAGCTTTTGGAAAATTAGTTGGAAATGGCTATATATACCGTGGACAAAGACCTATCTATTGGTCTCCAGATAGTCGTACTGCTCTTGCTGATGCTGAGGTAGAATACCACGACCACACTTCCCCTACTGTTTATACGCTATTCCCTATTGCCAATTTTAAAGATGCTAATTTGCCAGAAAAATCCTATGTAATTATTTGGACTACTACTCCTTGGACTTTACCTGCTAACGTGGCTATTGCTTTTCATCCTGATGAAACATACGAAGCTGTTACTATTAATTCTGGAATCACGATAATTCTCGGTTCAGCTTTAAAAGAACAAATACTAGCTCTTACAGGAGCAACTGAAGTTTCTAGCAAATTAATTTCAAGAGCAGATTTAGAAAAATTACAAGTGATGCACCCTTGGATCAAGAGAGAATCTAAAGTAGTATTCGCTGATTATGTAACTATGGACGCTGGTACAGGTATTGTTCATACAGCACCTGGACATGGTACAGATGACTATCATACAGGATTAAAATATAAATTAGAAATTTTATCTCCCGTTGATGACGAAGGACGTTTTACTGCTGAAGTACCAGAATGGCAAGGAATCAAAGTATTTGACGCCAATCCAAAAATCATAGCACATCTCGAAACATTAGGATTATTATATTTCACCCAAAATATTGTTCACTCATATCCTCATGATTGGAGAACAAAAACTCCTGTTATTTTCCGTACAAAACCTCAATGGTTCTTCAAAGTTTCAGATCCTGAACTTTCTTCCAAAGCTTTAGTCGCAGTTTCTACTTCCGTAAAATGGATACCAGGGTGGGGCGAAGACAGAATCAAAAATATGCTCACAGATAGACCTGACTGGTGTGTATCACGCCAACGTAAATGGGGTGTACCAATACCTGCATTTTATTGTAAAAAATGTGAAGAAGCAATTATCTCCGAAAAATTAGCAATGGATATTGCTACTCGTGTTCGTACAGAAGGATTAGCTTTTTGGATAGAAAACGATGCTAAAGCTCTATTACCACAAGGATTTACTTGTCCTAGTTGTAATCATAATGAATTTACCAAAGAAGAAGATATTTTAGATGTTTGGTTTGATTCAGGATCTTCTCATTATGCCGTTCTTAACAAAATTGATGCTTGCCCCGCTGATCTTTATTTTGAAGGTAATGATCAATATAGAGGTTGGTTCCAATCTTCTTTATGGAATAGTATGGCTATAAATGGACATCCTCCTTTTAAAACTGTCCTTACTCATGGCTGGGTATTAGATGAACATGGACATCAAATGCATAAATCTGCTGGAAATTCTGTATCACCATCAGAAGTCACCGAAAAATTTGGTGCAGATATCCTTAGATTGTGGACAGTCACAGAAGATTACATGAAAGATCTTAGAATAGGCGATAACATTATCCAAAAAACCGTAGATCTCTATAGAAAATTAAGAAATACTTTCCGTTATCTTTTAGGAACATTATTTGACTTTAATAGTGATGATCGCTTAACTTATAATCAACTAACAAAGTTGGATCAGCATATGTTACATAAGCTAGCCACTTTAAAAACAAATTATAAAAAATATATGGATAATTACCAATTCCATAGAGCATACAGAGAAATATTTAATTTTACCATTATTGACTTAAGTGGAGAATATTTTGATATTCTAAAAGATAGATTATATATTTCTAGCCCTAATGATCCTTCTAGAAGATCAGCACAAACAGTACTTAGCTATCTTTTAGAAGAATTAACATTAATGCTTTCACCAGTACTAGTGTTTACCTGTGAAGAAGTTTATAGTCATGCTCCTTTCACCAAAAAAGAAGAGTCCATTCATCTATTGATGACTAATAGTATCCCTTCCGAATGGATCAACGATACCTTAGCTCAAGATTTTGAAGTACTCAATAGTATCAGAGAAGAATCTATGAAGCAACTACAAGTACTTCGTGATTCTGGCAAAATAGGATCATCTTTAGAAGGACAGATTGTTGTCAATTGTAACAAAACTACTTTTGATAAAATCACCCCTTATATCAATGATCTTACAGAAATGTTAATTGTTTCTGCTATAGAATTAATAGAAAGTGAACAAGAAGAGATAACAATCACAGCACAAACAGCTCTTAATTCCACCACACAAAAATGTGAACGTTGTTGGAAAATCAAAGAAACTGTACAAGATGGGCTTTGTGAAAGTTGTTCTTCTATTATTAAAGAATTTGAATAAGAGGCTAAGATGACAAATAAAAAATATAATATATTACTAATAGCTATTGTTTTAGGTGCTTTTAGCATAGATATGTATAGTAAATGGTTAATTCTACAAACTTTTAATTATCAACCCTACCCTCTTAGTAATTCTATTTCTATAATTGATATTTATTTTAAATTAACTTACGTTCAAAATTTTGGAATTACTTTTGGACTGTTGAGTGATTTACCACAAAAATACACAGTAGTTATTCTTTCTATAACATCATCTGTTGCCTTAATAATATTAGGATATTTTTATTATAATATTACCAAACTTCTTAAAGAAGTTGCTGTCCCTGCAGGAAAGATAGCTTTAGCAATGATTTTTGGTGGAGCTTTGGGAAATATTATTGATAGAATGATTAGAGGGTTTGTTGTTGACTTTTTAGACTTTGGAATCGCTACCTATCGTTGGTATACTTTTAATTTTGCTGATGTTTTTATTGTCTCAGGTTGTATTTTATTATCTATTCTTATCATATTCTTTGAAATTAAAAAACCAAAACCTGCTAAAAAAAGCGATGCCCTATCATCATAAAACAATTAAATAATTTTTAAATAAAAAAAGAGAGCTATATGCTCTCTTTTTTAGATATTATTAATATAATTTTTGTAAGCTTGTTCCTTGATAAAAATGACTTAATATTTGAGAATAACTAGCACCTCTGCGAGCTAATTCTTGAGCTTCCCATTGCCCCATTCCTACACCATGCCCATAACCAGAACCTTTAATCACTAGATTTCCTGATTTTGAAATACTCATCTGAGCTCTTGTACTTTTCATATTACTATAGCCCATTTTTGCTCTGAAATGATCTCCACGGATAGAAGTTATTTTACCTCTAGAATCTTTAATATTAATTTTATTAATACGACCAGAAGTAGAACGAGATGCAACATTGATCGATTTAATTTGAGTGGTTTTGTATTGTTGTTGTAGTTTTTTTAGAGATGTTTGCATAGCCCATGAATT
>CAMQSH010000119.1 GCA_947036575.1 uncultured Brevinema sp.
CCTTTAGGGTATACTCAAGCATGCACTTTAGTGTGTGTACGATAAGCAATCAAAAAGGAAGCTAAGGAGAAAAATATGAAAAATTATTCAAACGAAAGCCTAGAGAGATTAATAAGAAACCAAAGAGGACTATCTAAAATGTATATTAACGATACAGATAAAGAAAGTCAATACATCGCAAAATACTACAGCGATATAGCTGACGAATATGAAGTGGAACTAAAAAGAAGAAAAGCTATTGAAACACAAACCGCTGTTTAATGTTTTATAAAAAAAGCCCTCCAATTTATAGGAGGGCTTTTTATTTTTCTGATCTTTCTTCGTGAAAGGATGCAGGCAACTTCCTGTCGTAAGCAAGCTAGCGTAGCACCCTTTAGGGTATACTCAAGCATGCACTTTAGTGTGTGTACGATAAGCAATCAAAAAGGAAGCTAAGGAGAAAAATATGAAAAATTATTCAAACGAAAGCCTAGAGAGATTAATAAGAAACCAAAGAGGACTATCTAAAATGTATATTAACGATACAGATAAAGAAAGTCAATACATCGCAAAATACTACAGCGATATAGCTGACGAATATGAAGTGGAACTAAAAAGAAGAAAAGCTATTGAAACACAAACCGCTGTTTAATGTTTTATAAAAAAAGCCCTCCAATTTATAGGAGGGCTTTTTATTTTTCTGATCTTTCTTCGTGAAAGGATGCAGGCAACTTCCTGTCGTAAGCAAGCTAGCGTAGCACCCTTTAGGGTATACTCAAGCATGCACTTTAGTGTGTGTACGATAAGCAATCAAAAGGAGAAAAATATGAAAAAAATAAAAGTTACTAAGGATGAATTATTCAGTTATTCAAGCGGAATAGATATGATAATCGAATTAAATGAAAAAGCAAAAGAACAAGGTTTTTCTCTAGAAAATAGAATAAACATGTTTACAGGGCTAAATGATTATTTATCAGATAAAGGAAGAGTTTTTATAGAAATTAGAGATATGTTAGAAATAGTATAGTTAAACATAAGGAGTGAAATTATGAAAAATTATTCAAACGAAAGCCTAGAGAGATTGATAAGAAACCAAAGAGGATTATCTAAAATGTATATTAACGATACAGATAAAGAAAGTCAATACATCGCAAAATACTACAGCGATATAGCTGACGAATATGAAGTGGAACTAAAAAGAAGAAAAGCTATTGAAACACAAACCGCTGTTTAATGTTTTATAAAAAAGCCCTCCTATAAACAGGAGGGCTTTTTTGGTTTCAAAGACGATTTTTATTTTTCTGCAAAATCAAATGTCATTTTTCTGCAAAATCAAACGACGCATGACAATCTTAGTAAAGATAATAAGAATAAAAAAAACTATTTTCCATAATAGAGACAAAAGCCCACCACTAATATTGTAATAGGTTTTTAGTTATCTATATAGTATGTAAAATAAGAATACCTCTCTTAATCAAAAGAGAGGTATTCTGTATGGATATAACTATTTATATTGTGATTTTACTTATAATTAATATCAGCAATACCGATTTTTTTTATTGCTTCTGAATCCCAATCAAATGCTAATTTAGACCATTCTGACCAATTTAAATAGTCTTTTTGATATAAACTTGGATCAACGATTCCACTTGTTTTAAATAGTGAATGTTCTATATCTTTAGCAATTGATTTAAATCTCCATGAATCAGTAGTTAAATATTGTATATCTGCTAAAACAGGTTTTAAATGTATTGGAGCTATAGGGCCAGGTTTATATGTTGATAAAACTTCTATATGTTCTATAATACGATTTCGAGTAAAACGATTTGGCTCACCAAGTGATTCATAAGTTCCTTGATATCTAAGACTTATGTACTGTTGTATGTTAGGAATGATTCCAATAATTGAGTCGGGAGTATCACTAAAAAAGTAGAATCTATTAACATCTTCTATTTCTGTAATAAAACCTAATAATTGTAAAGTTAAAGTACTATAAACTAGAAATACATAATTATATTCACTTGCAAGAGCAATAATTTGATATTCAGATTCTTTAACATTTTTGCTAATAAGGAATGGATAATCTGGTATACTATCTCCCAACTGTTTTACAGTTATTGAATAAGTATTTACATAGTCTTTTGTATTTATAATATTTATCTTAGAATCCTCTATGGGGGATGGGATAGATACCTTTCTAGTTGAGCTACTCACAGAACTAGATTCTAATAGTTTTTCTGTTTGTGAACAAAAAGTATTAACTATCATTAATATGGATATTAATAAAATATTTTTCATTATATGACACCTCTATTTATTATATGTTTATATATATCACTATACGATTTATTAATAACCTCCTATATTTTTTATGTCTGTATAAATACATATATGATATATATATATGTATTATATATTATTTCTAAAAAAAAAGGAAATATATTGTATAATAAAAAATATATAGCCTATTAGGTATATAATATTATAATTTATATCAAATACTTAGAGATCTATAAATACTACCCAAACATGATTATTTAAAAATATGGTATCTTTTTAGAAATAACTTTTATTAAATCTTCACAAATAGATTTAGCAATGATATCTTGATAGCATTAAAGCTTTGAATAGTCCTTCCATTAAATAAGAACACATATTTTATTTCTATGATATATTTATTAATTTAAATCACGATGTAATAACATAAGCATAGATGATGACCAACTAAATCCAGGAGCATTAATAGGTTCTCCTGTGAGAGGGTTATAATTTTCATTAATAGGGACATCATTTAGTAAACCCCCAAGATTTTCGAATAATTTTATACTGAGTTCATCAGCTTCCTTATTATATCCGTACTGGCGTAGTCCTTTGATCCCAAAATATGTTTGATCTAGCCATACAGGTCCTCTCCAATATCCATTAGGATCAAAAGAAGGATTATCTTTTGCAACTGTTGGTAGAGGAATATATGTATTAAATACTTCTGGATCCATCATGAGGTTTTTCACTTGTTTAGCTTGTTCAGGAGTAGCGACATTTGCCCATAACGGCAGGTAGGTTTCAGCAGCTTTACCTCTGTTTACAAGAAGTTTAGTAGTATTATTTGTAGGATCAAATTGTAAATCATAAAAAGCACCTGTTTTTGTATCAAACATATTATTTTGAATATATGATTTTACAATTTCAGCATCTGAAATAAAATTAGCAGCATCTTCTTTTTTACCTAAAAGTATAGCCATTTTACTTAGGTATATTTTTTCTTTATAGAGATAAGAATTAAGATCAACTGACTCTTGATTAATTGTATAAGCGATGATTTGATCATTACTAATAAGATCAAAAACTTTTACGCCTATATCATCAGCTCCGAATCCTTTAACATCAAATCTAGGGGCATTATCCATACCACTATCCCAAGCAGCAGCAAGTATTTTATCTTTATCAGTAATATTTAGGGGATGTACAGTAGCCCCATATTCAGCAATACCATTTTTGTTGAAATCACGATTTGAATACCACCAATGATGATAATCAATAAGTTTTTGATACATTTCTTGGACAAATTTTTTATCCTGATGTTCTTCATAAACAGTCCAAACAGCCCAAGCAGCAAGAGGAGGTTTTGAGTTTCGTTCATTCCAATTTCCACCATCTCCACCACGATCTTCTGCTTGATTAAAGAAGATGGTGTCAATTATCATCCCTTTATCTTGAGGACGAACAGGATCATTCGTTTTAATTTGCCAATCGAATAAAACACGAACATTTGCTTTGGCTAACTCTTGATCAAAAATAGTAGTAGCAGCTACTTGCTTCCAAGAATCCCAAGGCCAAAATCCATTAAACCATTTGACTGCAAGGGCAGGGGTAATACCATCTGAAGGGATTGCTCCAGCTCCACTTCTCCAATTTACAATTAATGTTTCTAGGGCTTTGACAGAGATAATATTATATTTATCATCATTAGCTTTAGTAACTTTAGTAATATATTGTGCCCACCTATCATTATTTGTTATAAAAAGAGGAATAGGGTTTTTGAAAGCCTTTGTTATTTGAGTAAGAGCTTTAGAATGTTCTTCAGGGGTAAATGTATGAGACATAGCATAATAAAAAACAGTTTCTTTATTTGCCATGATTTTTATAGGAGAGTTTGCTGTGTTAGTATAATTAAGATTGTTAATTGTACTAGTTGAGTCAAAGGATGTTCTCAAACTAAATTTAGCACTATCTTTAGTTAGATATGTCCAAACTTCTCTTAATCCTTTGAATGATACATCAATTCCATTACTGGTATTTTCTAGATAAGCATCATCTTTGTAAGAATATAAATTTCCAGTCAATCCTATTTTTGTTGATATTTCTTGACTAGATTTATTGGATAAGCTTACTTTAACAAGAGATGTTCTATTATTGATAAATATTAATTCTTGATTAATATCTAAATTTTTACTTTCATATTTTTGAAATAATCCACCAGGAAGTGAGGTGAAAGTAGCTTGAAAATTAGTTAAATTGATAGCTTGATCGTTTGTCGAAATATTTAGAATAGCAAATGCTTTACTTAAAAACACACCATATTCTTCGGCAATATATAAGGGACCTGTAAATCCACCCCAAGAGAATTTGTCTTCTTGAGTAGGTAGATAATGAGCATGCCATGCCCCAAGATCTACAAAGGGATAAAATTCATGATTTGTTTTAGGAAAATTATTAGAAGGAGATCCAGACATATTAATAATATTAGGATATTTTAGCCGTTCTTCCGAAACTTGGTATACTATTTTTTGCTGAATACAACTTGAAGTAATCATCAATAAGATAATTGTTAATAATTTATACATAAGTACCTCTATATATTTTATTTTTCAATGTAATAATTTATGATAGCTTTTATCTAACTAAAAAAGTAATAAACATATATGAATATCTTTAGTTTTATCTAATTTCCTCGTTCTAGAAGAATATTCTTAGTCTCTAACCAAGGATACTCCTTTGTATTTTCAATGTTCTCTAATCTTTAAGTAATAAATCCCATTTTTCTTAAATACATTCCTATTTTTATATAAGATTTTTAATAATCAGAGTTAATTTCTAAAAACTATTTTTCTTAAATTATATATATACTTACTTTTTTATTACATATGTAAAACAATATTTTTTTATTATATTAATTATTATAATATATTAAAAATGCTTGTCAAGACTACAAGTCAAGTATTCCTATCATTATCTTAATACTATTACTATTACTATATGTACCACAACTTTATAAACGAATAATTTTTTATGATTAGATGGTAGAATATTTATACTGATTAAAGATGAAAAATAAAATAACTTGTATAAAAATAATATTATGTTATAATCTATTTTAGATGAGAAATTCTATGGGGGATGTAATGGATATTAAAAAGATTATTATTGTACTAGACTCTTTTAAAGGTAGCCTAAGTTCATTGGCAGCTGGGCAAGCTTTTGCGGATGGAGTAAAAGAAGCAGATAATAATATCGAGACAATTGTCTATTCTGTTGCAGATGGTGGAGAAGGGACGATAGAAGCATTACATCAAAATTGTGGAGGAACACTACATGTGCTAGGTGTAAATGATCCTCTTTTTCGTAAAGTCAGAGCAGAATATGTAGAATTAGGTGATGGGACTGTAGTCATAGAGATGGCTAAGGCTTCGGGGCTGACTCTTGTTGAGCCAGAATTACGTAATCCTATGAATACAACTACTTATGGTACTGGAGAATTGATTAAACATGCTTTAGATAATGGAGCTAAAAAAATTATTCTCGCTATTGGTGGTAGTGCTACAAATGATGGTGGAATTGGTATGTTGTCTGCATTAGGTATTCAGTTTATTGATGAAAAAGCTCAAGAGCTTAGTCCTATAGGTAGCAATGTAGGAAAAATACATACGATAGATACTTCTTCCGTACATCCAAAATTAAAAGAATGTGAATTTATAGTTGCTTGTGATGTAGATAATCCTTTATGTGGTATAAATGGAGCGGCCTATATTTATGGTCCTCAAAAAGGTGCTACTCCAGAAATGGTAGAAATTCTCGATCAATATTTAAGACATTTTGCTGGACTCATTAG
>CAMQSH010000120.1 GCA_947036575.1 uncultured Brevinema sp.
ATGTGGATGGTGATTTTGTAGCTCAAAATATTAAGATACCTATTTTTGGTATTAAGGACTCCCGATATAGGGGAGAAATTAATATGTTTAAAAAAGATAGATCTTTACCGTTTTTTCTTAATGGTTATTTAAAAGGATTTCTTGATGAAGAAGAGCAAATAGATGCTATTATATCTTTAGAAGATGAAAAAATTGATATTACCCGATTTCATATTATCAATCCTGATATTTTACTAGATGGTAAAGTTTTGATAGACTCAAGAATATCTAATACCTTGGTTACTATTAATGCAAATGGAAGTTTTAATAGTAATGATCTTATCCCTATTAAAATAGCTGTTGATGTTCAAAAAGACAACGTTATAGTATCAGGATTAGTTGATGAACAAATTCAAATAGATACCTTAACAAAAGATTTGAATACAGATTTTACAGTATTATTCGACAAATATCCTTTACAAAAATTAGGGGTGGGTGGATTATTGAATGCCTATTTAGTAATGGCTTTTGATGAAACTTCTGTTACTAGATTTTCTATACAAGAGGCTGTTTGGAATATTGGAGATAGAAAAGTTGAGCTAGATTTTGATACTCTACAAAATACTAATACAGGATTTTTAGAGACTACTTATTTGAAAATAGGAGTTGATAATGATGATTTAGATGCTTATGGACACTTCTCTTTTCTAGATTCAGGATTTTCAGGAGCATTTCGTTTTGATAGAGGTGGCAGTTTTCAATTTAATTTTGGACGTTATGTAGTTAAATCACAAATAAATATTAAAGACCTTTTAGTAGAAGATCTATTAAATTTTGATATTTTTGAACCAATAGCTTTTCTAAAAACAGAAGAAACAGAGGCAATTCTACTTGATTTAAATACTAGTGTCGAGGGAATCTGGTCAGATCTATCTTATACAGGATCTCTCAATATGGAAGGACGGGATAATGATAGTTTCCGTTTTACAATTTCTGATTTTGTTGTTTCAAATACAGGGGCGTCTTTGACTAATTTACGATTAAGGCATTCTCGTATGAATTTAGATACGGATGTTTCCTTAATTAATACCAATGATAATCTAAATGCACTTTTATCTGGTTCTGTTACTTTAGATGATATTTTTAAAACAGATTTTGACTTTGATTATACATCAGTATCAAATCAAGGATTACTCAATTATAAGATTCCAAATTTGTATTTTTTATCTAAAAAACCTATGACAATTAGTGGGCAAATAATTCATAATGCAGAACAATACTTATTTATGTCTGATAATATGAAAAATGGCTTAGTTGGAATCTTTGTTGATGAAGATGATAAAAGATCATGGGATGTCTCTTTTATGAGTGATAGTATGAAACTTATTAGTGAAGGTGTTTTAACAGAGCAAGATATTCAAGCAGCGATTAATTGGGATATTTTCTTAAAAAAATTATCATTGAGTGGTGATATCCGTAAAATTAAAGGTGATTTAGAATTTAATACTACTGTTGAGGGAGCATTGGATAATCCAATCATTAATGGAGAATTAGTTACGCAAGATATAATGGTTTCTTTAAGATCCTTAAGAAATAAATTAGAGATTAATGGTAAGCAAGCAATATATATTTCAAACAATCAGATCACTATTCCAAATATTACAATCAATGCAACTAGTGGTGGTGAATTAGGAGGAGGCGGTGAATTTACTTTAGACGGTTCAGCTTCTATTCAAAACCAAACTTTAGGTGCTACAGATATTCGTTTTTATAGTAAAAAAAATAGAGCTAATAATAATGACTCTTCTTTAAATTGGAATATGGATGTTCCTTTTCTTACTGTGAAAGGGAAAACATATATCGATGATATTAGTTTAAGTGGTACGATAGATACTTTGGTATTAGCAGCAGATATTAGTACTGAAAATTTAAATTTAGGTTTAGAATTAAATGATGCTATAGGATTAACAGACGCAGAACAAGAAAATAATCCTCTTCTTGCTATAGCTAGTTTATTAAATTTAGATATTAATATTGATATGAAAAATAAAACTCGATTTTTAAACCAATTATTTGATCTAGAATTTGAACAAAAAACTCCTATTTCTATTCAAGGACATGTTGGTGATGGGACTGTAGTATTTACAGGTGATTTCAATATAGAAAAAGGAAAGGTATCCTATCTTAATACTGATTTGAAAGTGAGTACAGGAGTAATGCAATTTTCTGGAGATCAGGGAGATCCGTACCCTTATATTTCACTTAATACAGAAACGCCTAGAAACTCACAAAATGAACTTGTAGATATTTATATTGGTTTTGAGGGTAAATTACCTAATTTTGAATTATCACAAATTTCCTCAACTCCTACAAAATCAAGATCAGAACTATTGAATTTAATAGGATTTGGAGCTGTGGTTGATAATAGTAGAGCCACAACATCACAAGGGTCGTCTACTGATCGACTTGCTAGTGGATTTGGAGTTGCTGAAAATGCTTTCTTCACTGCTCCTTTATCACGTAGGATTCAGCGTATAGTACCTTTTATTGATACTTTCCAAATAAAAACGGATGTCTTAGGAAATCTTACACGTTCTGTGAACAACGGTTCAAGAAATGCAGTGACAGGATTGAGTATTCTCCATGGTTCAGAGTTGGAAGTTGGGCAATATCTCCCTAGTATTACAGGTTTACAAATAAAATATAATTTACGATTAGAATCTCCTGATAACTCTAGTTTAGATTCTGGCAGTTTGAATCAAATACATAAAGCAGGGGTAGAGTGGTCAAGCTTATTGCCTTATAATTGGCAGGGGGGGATAGGTGTTAATGCACTAATAGAAGTTACCCCTGGAGTTCAGAATACATCATCACCAGAAGGTATTGTAGAGGGTTCTTTCAAAAAAAGATTTTAAGGATCTCTATTTTCACAAGATACTTGATATTTTCCTATAAAAATAGTATACTGGTTAGTAAACTATTTTCTATTTTTATTGCTCTAATAATATGATACTATGTTTTTAGTTTTAATGATGAATTTAATTGGGAGTCTCCATTGAAAAATCTTACAAAATTTTTTTTAATTTTCTGTTGTTTATTTGCAACTCATTTATACGCACAAGATATGACCAAAGTAGTGGCAGAAGTTAGATTTCAAGGACTTAAAGCAACAAGTGAAAAAGATGCTCTTAATATTATTCAGTTAAGACCAGGTGATTTATTTACTACAGAAAAATTAAACTTTGCTCTAAAAGATCTTTATGCTATGCAACGATTCCAAACAGCAACAGCTGATATTAGTAATACGAGAGAAGGCGTTGTAATAACTTTTATTGTGACAGAAGAGTCCTTAATAGATAGAATTGTATTTGAAGGGGTTTCTCGTTTTAAAGCAGGTAAACTTAAGGATGAAATTGATCTTAAAGAAGGGATGGCTTTTAGAGAGGCAGCTGTTCGTGCAGCTGTTTATGACTTAAAACAATATTTCGAAGAAGAAGGATATTTAGAATCAGAGGTTTCTTATCGCTTAGAGCCTATTAAACAATTACCAGGTCAGTATGACTTGATTTTTGAAGTGGCTGAAGGTCCAAAAATTGTTGTTAGAGATATTATCTTCAAAGGAAACGATTCTTTTAAAGCAAGTAAACTTCAGAGTATTATGAGAACTAAAAAGAAATTGTGGATTTTCCGTAGTGGTGTTCTTAAAGAAGAAGAGTTCGCTGTAGATAAAGATATTCTTCAAGCTTTTTATCAAGAAAATGGTTATATGGATATGAATATCCCTAATTTTACTTGGGATATTGAAGATATTGTTTCTACAAATAAAAAAGGAGAAATCACCAAAACAACACGGGGTATTGTATTAAGAATAGAGATTAACGAAGGACTGCCTTATACTGTTGGTGATTTTTCTTTTGAAAACAATACTATTTTTTCAGATAAAGAATTATTTAAATTTTTAACTCTCAAAAAAGATGAAGTTTATAATAAAACGCTAATTGAACAAAATAGAGCTGCGATTTATAAAACTTATGCTGATAGAGGATATTTATTTGCAAATATATCTGCAGTGCAGGAAAAAAGAGCAGACAATATTATTGATACAGTATTTGTTATTTTTGAAGGTGCTAGAGCTCATATAGAAAATATAAATGTTCGGGGTAATACCAAAACATTGCCGAGTGTTATTAAGAGATATATTCAAATCAAAGAAGGTGAATTATACGTTAATAATAAACTTGAACAAAGTTATAATAGACTTATGCAAACTCAATTTTTTTCAGATGTTCGGGTAGAACCTTCCCCTGGTAGTGCTGATGGTTTAGTGAATGTAGACTTTGTTGTTACAGAACAACAAACAGGTATGATAGAATTTCTTGTTGGTTATGGAACAGTAAGTGGATTTAGTGGTGGTATTAAACTATCAGAAAAGAATTTGCTAGGACGTGGATTACAGATTTCTATACGTGGAGAATATGGTGAACATAGACAATTAGGTGAAATAACATTTACTGAACCATCTATTTACAACTCTCCTTTCTCTATAAGTTTTATTCTTGGTGTTTTTAACAATCAATATATAGATATGCCTACTGATGAAAATAGAGATGGAATTATTGACGGAACAGATTTTGATTATATTAATAGTCCTGATGATGTATTAAATAGTTATGAATCTGATAAAGAATATACAAGATTGAGTTTTCGTATTGGTCTCGCTGTTGGTGTGCAATTTGCTGTTTATTGGAATGCTAATTTAGGTTATGAAATTAATATATTTCAAGATTATAAAGCAAATTTCTCAACACCTTTAAAGTTTGATGGTATTTGGGAGATAGATGACAATCTAATTGACTCTTTGGCAGATGGTTGGACTATACAAAGTAGTATTTATACAACCTTGCGATTTAATAATACTGATGGTGGTTTATGGCCTACAAAAGGGATAAATACTGCTGTATTTATATCTTTCTCAGGTGGTATCTTGGGTGGAGATATTCATTTTATTAATATGACTTATAGTTTTGATTACTACATCAAACCATTTTGGGAATTAACAATAGCTTTCCATTATGATATGGCTTTCTTATTTCCTCAATTCGGGCAAAAATTCTCTTATAGAGATGCCAATTTAATGAATTTTGATGGTGTTTATAAAATGCGTGGTTGGTTAAATTATTTATCTAAAGGAGAAAGCACCTCATACTTCTCTATTGAAACACGTATTCCTATTTGGAGTTTTATCGGAGCTGTTGCATTTTGGGATTACGGTGCTATTTTTGCTGACTGGGAAGATTTCTCTTGGAAAAGACCTAACTATATTATGAGTTTTGGTCTTGGGTTAGCTATTAATTTACCTGTATTACCGATACGTCTCTATGCAGCACGTCCAGTAGAATGGACAGGCACTTCATTCCAACTAGCTAATAGATCTAGTTTTTGGGAAGGTTGGGAATTTGTATTCTCAATCCAAGGCTTATTCTAAGCAAGCTTATTCCAAGCAAGTCTATTCTAGACAAGCTTATTCTAAAATAATTACAAAAAAAACACAGTCTGTAAGGGCTGTGTTTTTCTTTTAAGAGTTATTAGTTATTCAAATATAGAGTATTGGGAGGCTGTCCATTTTCCGCATCTATTGTTAATTTATTACCATTAATACTAAATTTATATTCTGTATGAATACCTGTGTTTTTCTCTATATAACGGGCAGTATTTTGATCGATGGCTTTGGATATTTTTAGAGGGATGTTTCCTCCTTCAAAGTTAAATTCTCTTCCATCACTAGAAAACTCGCCTCTTTTTGTGGTTAATTTGTCTGTATCATAAGCGATTTTTTCCATCACTTGATTTAAAAATCCATCTTCAGATACAGTAGAACAAGAAGTTAAAAACCATAGTGCTATTAATAAAAATTTCATTAGAACCCTCTCTCAGACTTTTATAAAGTCTTTTATCAAAGCTAATGATTTTATTTAAAAAGGGCAATAAAAAAA